>JBDTUV010000348.1:0-3413 GCA_040007575.1 Gemmatimonadales bacterium | reverse complement strand
CCGTCGTGATGAGCGCCTCGGCGATACCGGCCGAGATGCCCGCCAGGCCGCCGGAGGCGCCCTGAGAGGCCATGCCGGTGAAGGCGTTCACGATGCCCATAGTGGTGCCCAGCAGACCGACGAACGGCCCAGTCGAGCCCACCGTGGCCAGAATGCCGATGCCGCGCTTGAAGTCAGCCAGAGTGATCAGCATCTGCCGTTCCACGGCGCGCTCGGCCGAGTTGATGTCGGCGGCCGTGATCGTGGCTCGATCGCGCAGGAGGGGCTTCACCTCGGCGAGCGCCTCGCCCACCACCCGGGCCACATGACTCTTCTTGCTCTTCTCGGCCAGGGCAATCGCCTGGTCCAGGTTCTCTTCCTGGATGGCGCGGGAGAACTGGGGGGCGAATTTCCGGGTCTCGGCCTGGGCGCGCTTGAACTGAATGAACTTCTGGATCATGATGGTCAGCGACCAGACGGACATGATCGCCAGAATGGCGACGATGAACTTGGCAAACAGACCCATCGATTGGAACAGTGCAAGAAGGTCTAAACTCATTTTGCGATGCCTCCTGGGGGAACGGAGCTACTGTTGCTTGAAAGCGACGGCCTGCTGTACCAGCTGACGGACCGGCCTGCCCTTGAACTTCGCCGGCTTGAACACGCTCTTCAGGATCGCTTCCCGTGCGGGCTCGGAGAACGCCGGGTGGCTGGTCTTCAGCACCTTGAACGACGGCGGCTCGACATGTCCCGTCGTGTCCACGATGAACTGCATCTCCACCCGGCCGGTGATCCCGGCACTCGCCAGAACGGGCGGGTAACGCGGCGTGGGTTGGGAGATCACCTGGACCGGATCGTCCAGCTGCGCCTCCAGAAAGACCTCGCCGGTGACCGGTCCCGTTCCGCCAGCCACACCGGTGCCGATACCACCCTCGACGCCTTTACCGGTGAAATCCCGGGGGTCGAACGGCTTCTGATTCAGATCGACCGGTGGAATGTCTTTCGGGATGTCGGTCGGCGCCACCACGGTCTGGAACCCCTTGGGAGGGGGATTGGCGGCAACGATGACATCTGGCGGAGGCTGTTCCGGCGGGGGCTTCGGTGGCTCAGGGGGCTTCAGGAAGACCATCGTCGTGTCGACCGGACGATTCTTGATGCTCTCGGCCACACCCTGGGTGGCCTTCACGGCGCCGAAGATGATCAGGCCGTGTAGCAGAACGGACAGAACCGTCTGTCCCATGGTCTTCGAACTTCTCGGCTTTGATTCGATCAGGTTCTCGAACACGTACTACCTCCAGGGGGGGAGGGGTGATCGTGCCCGGAAAGTAAGGCTACCTCAGAACACCTACTTTGCTCTCGGATGTCATTTCGATTACAACCGGATTAGCGGTCCGAATCCGAGATCGGACATAACTTGACGCAAGGGACGGCGATTCCCCGTGACCTGACTCACAAGTCGTCGGATCTATGTTACCCGCAGAATGGACTTCGGCAAGCGCACCGTGAACGCCGACCCCCTTCCCGGGCGGCTGTGGACGGTGATCGTTCCACCATGCGCCTCCACGATCCACTTGGTAATGGCGAGGCCCAGCCCCACGCCTGGCCGGTCGCCGGTGCGCGAGCGAGCGGGGTCGGCGCGCCAAAACCGCTCGAAGACATGGGGCAGGTCTCCGGGGGCTATTCCGATGCCGGTGTCGCGAACCGAGAACGTGACGGATTCGTCGTCCTCCTCGAGGCTGAGCGCTACCGTCCCGCCTTGCGGCGTGTACTTGATGGCATTGGTCACGATGTTCAGCAACATCTCTCGGATGCGCTGGGGGTCGACGGCGAGGCGCACCGGCCCGTCGGGCAGGGCATGAGTCTCTCCCACTCCGACGCTCTCGCCCAGCATGCCGGTCGTTTCCGCCACATCCGCCACCAGCGCGCGCAGGTCACATTCCTGCACCGCCAGCGGAGCCCGTCCCTCATCGGCCCGCGCGAGAGTGAGCAAGCTCTCCACCATTTCGGTCATCTGATTGATCTGTGCCAGCGACTCGTCGAGCGACTGGAGTATGTCGGGGGGTATGCCGGGGTGGACCAGCGCTCGCTCCACGCCGGCGCGGAGCACCATGAGCGGCGTCTTAAGCTCGTGGCTGGCGTCGGCGGTGAAGCGGTGCAGGCTGCCGAAGCTCTGCTCCAGCCGCGCCAGCATGCCGTTCACCGTCAGGGCCAGCCGGGCCATCTCATCGCCGGAGAGCGGCACCGCCAGGCGGCGGTGGAGGCTCCGGCCGTCTGAGATGGCCTCGACCTCATCCATGATCCCCTGCACCGGACGAAGGCTGGTGCCCGCCAGCCAGTAGCCGACCAGCCCGGCTCCCACCAGGATGAGCGGCGCAATCAGCAACATGGATCTCAGGAGGTCGGCGGGACCCAACGCCGCCTGCCGGGTCGGTGTGGCTACGAGAATTCCGCCGATGGTCGGCCCGGCTCCCTGGATCGGAACGGCCAGGAAGCGCACCGAGCCGGTGGGTGAGCCAAGTGCGAGCGTGCCGGTATGCCGCTCGAAGTTGGCGGTATCGAGCGGAGCGGTCAGACGCTCCAGGGCGTCGGCACTCAGCGTGCGAGTGACCTCAGACAAGGCGAGAACCTGGCCCGCCGTGTCCGCCACGACGAGGTAGTCTCGTACCGACTCGAGGTAGGCGCTGATGCCAGGATCGAGCGCCGGATTCGAGCCGCTGGTGGTGACGATGCGGCCGAGGACCTTGTATGACTCGGTAAGCCAGCGGTGGGCGAGATCCGCCTCGAGACTGAGGCGCTGGTCCAGCTCCTTGATGCCGGACTGACGGCGCTCCATGTACAGCGCGGTTCCAAACGCCAGCACCGTCACCGCGAGGGCCACCGTATACCAGAGGGTGAGCCGGCGGCGGATGGTCGTCATCTCAGGCCTTCACGACGTACCCCACGCCGCGCACGGTGTGCACCAGTTTCTGCGCGTGGCCGGAGTCGACCTTCTTCCGCAACCGGTTGATGACCACGTCGACGATGTTGGTGCCCGGGTCGAAGTGATAGTCCCAGGCGTACTCGGTGATGAGCGTGCGGGACATGACCTTGCCCGCGTGGCGCATGAGGTACTCGAGGACGGTGTACTCCTTGGGCGTGAGGTCCATCGGCGCGCCGCCTCGCTTGACCTCCCGCGTGGCCATGTCGAGCTCCAAGTCGCCCACGTGCAGCAGCGGAGCGCGAATCTCCTTCGGACGGCGGCCAAGTGCCTCCACCCGGGCCAGTAGCTCCTCGAAGGCAAAAGGCTTGGTGACGTAGTCGTCGGCCCCTGCACGGAGCGCCTCCACCTTGAAGTCGACCGCATCCTGGGCCGTCAGCACCAGCACCGGCGTGGTGTTACCCCGGTCGCGCAGCGTCCGCAGCACCTCCAGTCCGTTCAGCTCCGGCAATCGCAG
>JBDTUV010000347.1:0-3425 GCA_040007575.1 Gemmatimonadales bacterium | reverse complement strand
CGGTCCGGGAGATCTTCCCTTCGCCGTTCGACTATCCCACGCAGTGCCTCTTCGGTGTGCCCAACGATCTGCCCGAGCCCCGGGAAGACGAGCCGGCGCACGGCGCCGCTGTGGTGCAGGTAGTGACCGATCTGGCCTACGCTTCTGACGGCGGCATGTTCGTGCTGTTTACCAGTCACGCGGCCCTGCGACGGGCCGCCCAGGAGCTCCGGATCGGACTGGGAGACCGCTGGCCGATTCTGGTGCAAGGCGAGTCACCGCGGGATGTCCTGCTTCGCCGCTTCCGCGAGCTGGAGAACGCGATCCTGCTGGGCACCGATTCGTTCTGGGAAGGTGTCGACGTGCCGGGCCGCGCGCTTCGCACCCTGGTGTTGAACAAACTACCTTTTAAAGTGCCCTCCGAGCCGATCACGGCAGCGCGTTTGGAGCGCCTGGCTGAGGAGGGATTCGACGGGTTCATGAATTACCTGCTTCCCCACGCCGCGCTCAAATTGAAGCAGGGGTTCGGGCGCTTGATCCGGAGCCGGCAGGACACCGGAGTGGTGATTCTGCTCGATAGCCGGGTGGTCACCAAACGGTACGGTCCACTGCTGTTGAGCGGCCTTCCGCGGGCGGAGCGTGTAATCGGCAGCTGGGCCCAGGTCCGCACCAAGTGCGAGGACTTTTTCGCCCGTCAGGGCATCGGAGCGGCGGTATGATGCCAGTGCGCCCGTCGAAGATCATAGGCATCGGGCGGAACTACCTGGAGCACGCCCGGGAGCTGGGAAACGAGGTACCCATGGTACCGATTCTTTTCTTCAAGCCGCCCACGGCGCTCATCGGCAGCGGTGACACGATCGTCCTTCCGAGCGTCTCCACTCGGGTGGAATTCGAGGCCGAGATCGGCGTGGTAATCGGGAAGCGGGTGCGGGACGTGGATCAGGGCGGGGCGGAGCGCGCCATCGGCGGATTCGTGTGCGTGAACGATGTCACCTGCCGCGATCTGCAGAAGACCGACGGGCAGTGGGGGAGGGCGAAGGGGTTCGACACCTTCTGTCCGGTGGGACCGAAGGTGGCCTCGGGGCTCGACTGGCGGGCACTCGAGCTGATCTGCCGGGTGAACGGCGTTCAGCGTCAGCGAGCCCGGTCGACCGACATGCACTTCTCGATTCCCGAGCTGATCTCATTTCTGAGCGGCATCATGACACTGGAGCCCGGAGATCTCATCGCCACCGGAACGCCGGCGGGAACCGCGCCGCTGAAGCATGGCGACGTGGTAGAGGTGGAGATCCCCGGCGTGGGAATTCTTTCCAACCCCGTGCGCGGTGCCGACAACTGATGATCGGCTACAGCAAGCGGCTCCAGAGTCTGCCCGGGTACCCACTCGCCGAAATCCCCGCCATCAAGCGGCGGCTCATCGAAGCGGGGGTCGACGTCATCGACCTGGGCGCCGGCGACAACGACACGCCACCGCCGGATGTCGCGGTGGAGGCATTGAGAGCCGCCGTGCGAAACCCCGCGCTCAGCAAGTATGGCTTCCAGCAGGGCCTTCCCGAGTTCAGGCAGGCGGCGTCCCGCTGGATGGAGCGCCGTTTCGGCGTCACCTTCGACCCGGCCACCGAGACGCTTCCCTTGATCGGCTCGAAGGAGGGCTTGTCGCACCTGCCACTCACCGTGATCGATCCGGGCGACGTGGCCATCGTGCCGGAGCCGGGCTATCAGGCCTACCTGGGCGGGGCACTCCTGGCAGGCGCAGAGCCGTACATCGCCGCCCTTCGCCCGGAGAACGGGTTCCTGCTCCAGCTGGACCAGATTCACGAGGGCATCCTGCGCCGGGCCAAGATCGTGTTCGTGAACTATCCCAACAACCCGACAGCGGCCGTGGCTACCTCGGCCTATCTTGAGCGCACGGTGGCCATTTGCCGGGCGCACGAGATCTTGTTGGCCTACGATAACGCGTACTGCGACCTGACGTTCGACGGCTATCGCGCACCAAGCATTTTTGAGTTCGCGGGAGCTCGTGATGTTGCGGTCGAGTTCTTCTCACTGTCGAAGAGCTATTCGATGACCGGTTGGCGGTTGGGGTTCGCGGCCGGCCGCCCCGAGCTGATCGGGGCGCTCACCCGGGTGAAGTCCTACGTGGATACCGGCCCGTTCCTGGCGGTGCAGAAGGCCGGGGCCGCGGCTCTCGATCAAGGCGAAAACCTGGTTGAGCCGATCCGGGCCGAGCTCCAGCGGCGGAGAGACGCCGCCGTCACCGCTCTCCGGCAGGCCGGCTTCACGGTCGAGTCGCCCAGAGCGGCTATGTACCTCTGGATCCCATTGCCCGCAGGCCTGCCATCGGCGGTGTTCGCCCGGAAGGCTCTCGAGGAGATGGGCGTCGTGGTATTGCCGGGAAGCGGATTCGGGCCGGCGGGCGAGGGCTTCTTCCGCATTGCACTGACGGTCGGTGCCGACCGGTTGCGGTCGGCTGCCGAACGGCTGGGTCGCGCGCTTGAAGGCGCGCGCAGAGGTGCGCTTGCCAGCACCGTTTGAGTTCCACCTCCGGAAACGCCCGCCCTGGCCCTGGGTTACGGTCGGGGTCAGCATCCTCGTGCACAGCCTCCTGCTGTTCGGGTGGATCACGGGACGGTTGCCGAGTGTCCCGCGGCTGCCCCGCCAGCTGATTGTGCTTTCCCAGCCGGCCGACGGCCACGACCAGATCACCATGCGATATCAGCTGCCGGAGCGGGTGGGAGAGCGGGGGACCAGCGAAGCACCCGCTACCCGCCGGGGCACTCCCCGGGTGCGGGTCACTCGACCCGTGCTGCCGACCCCACCGGAGGCGGTCACCGTGCTGCCCCGGCCGGAAACCCGGGACCTGCCGGCGGACAGCGGCACCACTGTCGCGGCCGTGACCAAGGCATCGCGAATCGGTCCAGGTCTGGCGGACGGCAAACTCTGGGTTCGTCCGCTGCCACTGCCCCCTCGAGAGCTGGCACAGCGGCTATCGCAGAGCCGGGCCGAGCTGCTGGATAGCGCCGTCTCGGCCATCGTGCAGGCCTATCTGGACTCGATGGCTAATGATCCGGCGAGCAAGAGCGAGGGGCCGCCGAGTTGGACCACGGAGATTGCCGGGAAGAAATTCGGGCTCGACTCGAAGAACATCTACATCGCCGGGCTGAAGATCCCGACCGTGGTGCTGCGGTTCCTTTCCATCCCGCTCAAGGGTGGCAACATCGACCAGAACCACGCCTACAGCCACCTGATGGACCTTCGAGCCGACCTGCTGTACGCCGCCCAGCGGGCCCAGACCCTGGAGGAGTTCAAGCAAGTGATCCGCGAGATCCGGCTCCGCAAAGAGCGCGAGCGCGAATTCGACAAGAACCAGCGCACCGCTCCCCCTCCTGAGACCCCGGCCACGCCTTGAAGCTCGTCGATACCGAGGAAACCGTGGTGCTCGTCAC
>JBDTUV010000346.1:0-3445 GCA_040007575.1 Gemmatimonadales bacterium | reverse complement strand
TGGTTCGTCGCACTGGCGCACGACCGCGCCATGCTGGAGGCGGCCCTGGCCAGCCTGAAACTCGCGCTGGTGACGGTGGTCATTTCCCTGCTGGTCGGGGTTCCTGGCGCCCTGGTGCTCGACCGGTTCGAGTTCCCCGGCAAGACCGCCTTCCGCCGGCTGGTGCTGCTTCCGCTCATCCTGCCCGGGATCATTACCGGAGTGGCGCTGCTGACGTTTTTCAGCTTCGTCGGGTTGAGCCTATCCAGCGGCTTTCCCCTGGTCCCCGGCTGGCCGGTAGTCCTCGGTCACTCCGCGGCCCTGACCTCAGTCGTCATCACCCAGGTTTTTGCCCGGCTGCAAAGGTTCGATCGCGCACTGGAGGAGGCGAGCCAGGATCTCTACGCCAATGGCTGGCAGACCTTCTGGTACGTCACCCTGCCGACCATCCGGACCGCGGTTCTGGGGGCGGGGCTCCTGGTGTTCACGCTGAGTCTCGACGAGATCGCGGTCACCTTCTTCCTTATCGGGCGGCAGAACACCCTTCCGCTGCACATCTGGGGGCTGCTGCGCCGCGGAATCACCCCTGAAGTGAATGCTGCATCGACCATCATTTTCCTCGTATCGGTAGGCGTAATCGTCATTTGGGCCCGGCTGATGCGCGAGCAGGAAACGGCATAGGCAGCCAGCGCTCGGGCAGGGCGGTCCTGGTTTCGCCGGCCAGAGTACCGGTGAAAAGACTGCATAAAGATGCACTTCCTTTGCGGCGTATTGGCCAGAAGTCCGGCTTCCACATGCCTTTACCTCCAGAAACCATCGCCACCGTGGGTGAGATCACCCGCAAGGGGTAGCCGGGGGGGCTGGACACGGGGTGGGGGGGCGGAGCTACAATGGCTCAGTACCCGGCCTCCACGGGGGAGGGGTACGTTTGCATCCTCCGACAACGCGGAGGGTCCACTCTCGCAGCTGACCATCTCCTTGAGCTGCGAGCCCCCATCAGCGGCGGGGGCGAGGTTGCCAGGGGCCGGGACATCGGCCGAGCAGCCAGACCGAGTGCCGCGCCAACAATGAAACGAGGAGTTTGTGAGAGTCCTGGTCATGGGTGCCGGCGCGGTGGGGACCGTGTCCGCCCTAAAATTCGCGCAAGACGCGATGCTCGAGAAGCTCGTCATCGCCGACGCGGTGTCCGCCCGCGCTTCCCTCCTTGCGGACAAGGTCAACGATCCACGGGTCACTGCGATCGGCCTGAATGCCGGCGATCGCGCGGCAGTTGTGGGCGCCCTACGCCGATTCGGAATCACTCTTGTCCTTAACGCGGCTCTTCCCGCGACCAACATCGACGTAATGCGTGCCTGCCTCGAGGCCGGCTGCGATTACATCGACCTTGCCAGCGCGGGAACGGATGCGGACGGCATCCCCAAGATGGATGACCAGTTCGCTCTGGACGCCGAGTTCAAGGCAGCCGGCCGACTTGCCCTCCTCGGGATGGGGGCAGATCCCGGGACCACCAACGTCTACGCCGCCTATGCGGCAAAACACCTGCTCGATGTCGTGACCGAGTTACGGGTACGCGACGGCGACAACTCCATCTGCACCGGGCACGACGGCTTTATTGCGGCGTTCAGCCCCTGGGTCATGATCGACGAATGTCTCTGCAAGGCCGTCTCCTATCGGGGCGGTCGCTACTATTTGGAAGAGCCGCTCACCGGGATGGAGCCCTTCGACTTCCCCGAGCTCGGCGTGCTCAACTGCTATTACGTCGATCACGAGGAATCGAGGACTCTGCCGCGGTTCTTCCCCGCGGCGCAGACGGTCGACTTCAAGCTGTGTATGGACGATGTCACGGTCGAGACGCTTCGGGTCATGAAGCGCCTGGGTCTCTCGCGGAAAGACCGGGTCCAGGTTGGCGATTACTCCATCGTACCCCGCGATCTCGTCGTGGCCCTGCTGCCTGATCCTAGGGACCTGGCCGGACGCATGCGGGGTAAGACCTGCGTCGGGACCCTCGCCAAGGGGTTCAAGAACGGCGAGCCAAGGTCGTACTACATCTACAATGTCACCGACCACGAGGCAGTCTTCAGTGAGCTGGGGGTTCAGGCGACGGCCTATCAGACCGGGATTCCACCGGTCATCGCTGCCCGCCTGATCGCCAGAGGAATCTGGCGCGGTACCGGGGTGATGTCGCCCGAGCAGTTCAATCCCGACCCGTTCCTCGAGCTGCTGGTCCGAGAGGGGATGCCGTGGCGGGTAAGGGACGATTCCGGCCGGGTGGCGCTCTCCCGGGGGGTACCTCGGCAATCACGAGAGACTGTCGCCGCCGCCTAGCACGCGGTAGCGGTAATTGATGCCCATAAGGGCACGAAGCGCACCGGTGTGCCCTTCGTGCCTTTGTGCTATGTTCTCCGATATTCCTATCCAGCTGATGGAACTTCGAGTGCGGAGTGGAGGAGCCGATGACGAGCACGGCGAGAGCGTCGAGTAAGCCCAGGAAATCCGGGGTAGCCCACTACCGGATGTATATCGATGGCCGCTTTGTGGACTCCAAGAGCGGCAAGACCTTCGAGGTGTACGATCCGTCCACGGAGGACGCCATTGCAACCGTGCCGGCCGGCGACGCCGCCGATGTGGAGCTGGCAGCCCGGGCGGCCACCAAGGCCTTCTACGATGGCTGGAAGGCCGTCACCGCGCAGGAGCGCGGCAGGATCCTGCTCCGCCTGGCCGACCGGGTGCGCGCCCGGCGGGCGGAATTGGCCGAGCTGGAAACCCGAAACACGGGCAAACCGATCGCCGAATCCGAGTACGACATGGACGATACGGCCACCTGTTTCGAGTACTACGGCGGCCTGGCCACCAAGATCAACGGGGAGGTGCTTCCGGTACCCGCGGACGCGGTGGCCTTTGCCATGCGGGAGCCGATGGGCGTGGCCGGCCAGATCATACCGTGGAACTACCCCCTCATGATGGCGGCCTGGAAAATCGCCCCCGCACTCGCCGCGGGGTGCGCCGTTGTGCTTAAGCCGGCGGAGCAGACGCCGCTCTCCATCCTCGAGCTGGCCAAGGACTTCGAAGCCGTGGGCCTGCCGCCCGGTGTGGTGAACATCGTGACCGGTGACGGCCCCGGCGCGGGAGCGCCGATCGTGGCCCATCCCGCCATTCGGAAGATTGCCTTCACCGGAAGCGCCGAGGTCGGCAAGACCATCATGCGCAACGCCGCCGACCAGTTGAAGCGGGTGTCCCTGGAGCTGGGGGGGAAGTCGCCCAACATCTTCTTCAGCGACGCCGACTTCGAGAATGCAGTGGACGGAGCCCTGTTCGGCACCTTCATCAATCAGGGCGAGGTCTGCTCGGCGGGAAGCCGGGTACTGGTGCAGCGCGACATCTACAAGAAGTTTGTGGATGCCGCTGCGGCCAAGGCGAAGACGATCAAGCTGGGTCCCGGCATGGACCGGGAGAACAAGATGGGTCC
>JBDTUV010000345.1:0-3479 GCA_040007575.1 Gemmatimonadales bacterium | reverse complement strand
GCCTTCACGGCCTGATCGTTCTTCCAGCCCTCGGTCGATTTCCCATCGACCTCGATGATCTGATCGCCGGTCTCGATGCCGGCCCGCTCGGCTGGTGTCTCCGGCAGCGGGGCCACAACGGTGATCCACCCGTCCCGCACATCGATCTGGATGCCGAGTCCGGCGTAGTTGCCGGAGGTCTGCTCGGTGAGCGCCCGGTAGTCGTCTCCAGTCAGCAACACCGAGTAGGGATCCATGAGCTGCTCCAGCATCCCTCGCGTAGCCTTCTGGTAGAGATCGGTCTCGCCGATCGAATCGACGAAGTAGGTGTTGACGTGACCGAGTACGTCGTCGAACAGCCGCGCCTGCTGGTAGACGTTGCCATCGCTGGCAGCGCCCCGCTGCAGCAGCCATCCGCCGCTAAAGAAGGAGATCAACGCCACCAACCCGATCACGCCCCAACGCTGCTTCATATTTCGCCTCATTCCCGCAGAATAGCTGCGACACTTCATTCGAAATTAATATGCATGGGCCTCGTGTCCGCCCCACTCGGGTAGGAAGCTGGCATCGGGCCTAGTTCACTGTTCTGTATACGCTTACCCCACGGCGGATTGAAACGTTGCCGGAGCGGCATTGCGAACTTCCATCCAGGCGACCTGCAAGAGCTGGTCCGGGGAAAGGCGTCCATCTAAATGTCGCACCCCACTACCCTTGGCCGCTAGGTAGTACTCGACCACGCGACGGTGAAAATCCGCGCTCTCCCGGTCGAGCCGGTCCTGCCGCTTCCCCCCAGCGAGCTGGCGAGCCTGCCCGAGCTCGGGCGTCAGATCCAGGATCAGCGTCAAGTCCGGCTGGACACCTAGGGTGGCGGCCTGGTTGGCCGCCCGCACCATGGCGGGATCGAGCCCCCGGCCTGCCATCTGATAGGCCTCAGTCGAGAGCGCGAACCGGTCCGAGAGGACAATCCGCCCGGCCGCCAACGCCGGTTGGATGACGGTTTGCACCAAGTCCGCCCGAGCGGCCAGGTAGAAGAACAGCTCCGCCACCGGTCCCACTGGGTGCTCCGGATCGAGCAGTGCCTGCCGCGCTATTTCCGCGGCCCGGGTACCCCCTGGCTCGCGCACCACGACCGGCTCCACCTTGCTCGCCCTGATGCGCTCGGCAAGCGGGCCGATCAGCGTTGATTTGCCGGAGCCCTCGGGCCCCTCCAAAACGACGAAGAAGCCGCGACGGCTCATCCCAGAGTGATGATGCTGCTGGTGACTCCCTTGTCCATGCCCTCACTGATCTGCTGATTGACTCGCTGCATCAACTTCTCGAAGTTCGAGCGCGCGACGACGTACGCCTGGCCGGTGGGGCTCATCTCCAGATCGCGGACCGCGCCTTCGTATGCTTCGGCCGTTGCCTGGTCGGGCATCTGGCCGGTGGAGACCACTTGGTCGACCTTGCGTGCAAGCGTCTGTATCGCGTCCAGCTTGGCCACCGTGTCCTTGTCTTCCCGCAGGGAGGTTTCAGCCCGCCGAAGCGCCTGGTATTCCGACGACTGGCCAATCTGACGGCCCAGCTCCTGCGCCTTGTCCCAGATCACCTTGTGTCGCTCCTCTGCGCGAGCAGGTATCGCTCGCGGCCGAATAGGTCTAAATGAACGGTCACCTGGCTCCAGCCGAAGACTGAGGCCTGCCTCGCCGCTTCTCCCGCCCGAGTGCAGTCCACCTCCAGCGCCAGCCATCCTCCCGGCCGCAGAACATCACGTCCCTCGTCCAGCAGGCGTGTCGTAGCTGCCATCCCATCCTCCCCACTCACCAGCGCCATGGCCGGCTCCCAATCCCGTACCGAGCTATCGAGTGACGAGTACTCGGCAACTGTAAGATAGGGGGGGTTCGAAATCAGCGCGTCAAATGTGCCGTGCGCCAGCGGTGCACACAGGTCGGCCTGGACCAGGCTCACCCGCGCCGACACCAACTCCCGGTTGAGCCTGGCAAGCGCCAGCGCCACGGCCGAGCAGTCGATTGCCGTGATCTCCTCGTAGGCGCCTTCCAACGCCAGGCTCAGGGCAATGCACCCGCTGCCGGTGCCGATGTCGGCAACTCGTCCAGTTCGCACCCGCTGGAGCAGCAAATCGATCAGTCCCTCGGTCTCCGGCCGCGGAATCAGCGCCCGCGCATCGCTCACGAGGGAGAGCCGCCGAAATCCACAGCAGCCGGTGACGTGGGGCAGCGGCTCGCCCCCGACCCGGCGCGTAATGGCCTCCTGAAAGCGAAGGGCCTCAGCGGTCTCCACGGCGTGCTCCCTCTCGAGGAAAGCCGCGGCCGGTGCTCGCTGACCGATCTCTGTCCACATGCGGATAGCCTCACGCCTGGGCTCGCTCACACCCGAACACGCTAGTCGGCCGGCGCCCTCATCGATCAACGCTCCCAGCGCCACGGCGAGCTCAGGCATCGATGAGCTCCTGCCGGCTCGCCATACGAAGGGCGTCGACCATCTCGTCCAACCCGCCGTTCAGCACATCCGCCAGGTTGTGGACCGACAGGTTGATCCTATGGTCGGTGATCCGGCTCTGGGGAAAGTTGTAGGTGCGGATCTTGGCCGAACGGTCTCCGGTGCCCACCATGGCCCGTCGATCTCGAGAGCGGGCGGCTTCCTGCTCGGCGAGCATGCGGTCGAACAGACGGGCCCGCAGGACCTCCATGGCCTTGATCTTGTTCTGGAGCTGCGATTTCTGGTCCTGCTGGCTCACGACCACACCGCTAGGCAGGTGGGTGATGCGGACCGCGCTATCGGTGGTGTTGACGCTTTGTCCGCCGGGACCCGAGGAGCGGAACACGTCGATCTTCAGATCCTGCGGCTCGATCTTGATGTCAACCTCTTCGGCCTCGGGGAGCACCGCGACAGTGGCAGCCGAGGTGTGGATTCTCCCCTGCGTTTCGGTGGCCGGAACTCGTTGCACCCGGTGAACCCCGGACTCGCGGCGGAGCAGACCATAGGCTTCCGGACCACGCACCGCCACGATGGCTTCCTTGATTCCGCCGAGCGATCCCTCACTGAGAGAAATCGGCTCCCAGGCGAGGCCGTGGCGCTCGCTGTACCGCTGGTACATGCGATAGAGGTCGGCTCCAAACAGGGCGGCCTCGTCCCCACCAGTACCGGCACGAATTTCCATGATGGCGTCGCGGTCATCGTGCGGATCCCGAGGCAGGAGCAGCTCGTGGAGCTCGGCTGTCAGCGCCGCAATCTCGGGCGGCAGTCTGGCCATGTCGGCCCGGGCTAATGCGACAAGCTCGGGGTCCGGCTCTTCAGCCAGTCCCCGAGCCTGTTCGAGTTCATCCTGCAGCCGTGCGAGACGTTCGGCGAGCCGAACCACCGGAGCCAGCCGGGTGTGTTCCCGGCCAAGGGACTTCAGCTTCTCGGGTTCCTTCCCAACGCTCGGGTCGGCGAGCGCCCGGGCGACCTCCTCCGCCTGCAGCAGCGCCTGGCGGAGTCGGGCCTCCATGGCTTACTCC
>JBDTUV010000344.1:0-3495 GCA_040007575.1 Gemmatimonadales bacterium | reverse complement strand
TCGAGTGGAACGAGCGGCCGGAAAACCGGTTCTACCACTACGACTACTACCGGGATAACTGCTCCACGAGAGTGCGGGATGCGCTCGACCGGGCGCTCGGCGGCCGGATCCGGCAGGAGACGTTCGATCTCGCCACCGGCAAGACCTATCGCTTTCACACCCGGCGGCTCACTGCGAACGATCCCTTGATCTATACCGGGCTGCTGCTGGCGCTGGGCCAGCCGGTGGATCGTCCGATCTCCGCCTGGGAAGAGATGTTCCTCCCCCTCGCCATGCGCCAGCACCTGCGCCGCATCACGGTCGCCGGAAGCGATGGCCGTCAGATGCCGCTGGTTCGCTCGGAGCGGACTTTATTCGAGTCCACCGGCACTCCACCGCCGGATCGCCCGCCGTTCTGGCTTCCGGTCTACCTGGGTATCGGGCTCGTCCTGGGCTCTGCGATTCTCGTGCTGGGTGCTACGGCCCATCGCAGCCGGATCCTGCGCGCCGGTCTCATCGCCGTGAGCGGGACCTGGTCTCTGGTGGTGGGGATGGTGGGACTGGTGCTGGCTGGGCTGTGGGGGCTCACTGATCATACCGCGGCGTACAACAACGAGAATCTGCTGCAGGTCAATCTGCTCGCATTGGCTCTGCTTTGGTGGGTGCCGAAGGCGGCTCGCGGGTTGCCTAGTGGTCGCCGAGCGCTGGTTCTTGCTGCTCTTGTGGCGGGGCTCTCACTGCTGGGGTTAGTGCTGAAGCTACTTCCCGCATTCTATCAGGTGAACGGAGAGATCATCGCGCTTGCCCTGCCGATCCACCTCGGAGTTGCCGGGGGTCTGTGGCTATTGCGCCGGTCCCACTCGACGCGAGAGTTGCCCTAGCCTTACCTTCCCGCTGCCCCGCTCCGCTGCCCCCCTTACCTCACCCGCTGCATTCCTTCCCGGGCTTCGGAATAGTCCGGGTAAGTCGTGACAGCTCGCTGGTAGTGTTCCGCGGCCTTCGTCCTGTCGCCCTGGCTTTCGTACAGCAGCCCCAAGCTGTACTGCGTGAGGGCATCGGTCGGCACGGTGCCCGCGCGCGCTCCCTGGGGATTGCCGGCGGCAGGCAGGTTTATGGCCGCGAGCGCCTTCTCCGCTAAGCTCTGAATGATCCGGGAGAGGTCAGCACGATCCTGGAGGGCAGGGTCGTTGTTGGATACGATTTTCAGGATCTGTCCGTTCCCGACATCCACCACCCGCGCGTCGATGCGGAATTTGCCGTAGAAGTCGGCAAAGTTTCCCGTTATCGCATACCGTGCACCTGCCTCGCTGCCGATTTTGGCGGCGGTTGCAGCATCCACTCGAGCGTTGGGTCCAAGGTTCTGCGCCTGCAGCGCCTGGCGTGTCTTGGCTGGGTCCGCCACCCGCACTCTGGGGTGCCGGCTCAGCTCCGCGGCGAACGTCGCTGGAATTCCCAATTCCAGAGCCCGGAACACCTCCTTGTCTTGCCCATAAGAGCCCCTGTCCTCGAACGGGAGGACTGCTAGCACGATTGGCCCGGACTGCTGCGCCAGGCCGGTTCTCGCAACTGCCGCCACCGCAACGATGCCCCACAGGAGATATCGTCTCATGATCGCTCCCCTCAAAGAGAGAACCGCATCCCTTCCGCGGCCGCCTCGACTACGAGCCTGGGCGCAACCCGCGCGGCGTACATCCGGGTATCGGCAAGCAGGCGGTCCATCGCCTCATCATCGTGCTCGGGCTCGTGGTGAAAAAGCACCAGCCGCGCGCAGTGGCCTTCGGCGGCGAGATCTACTGCCTGACGTGGGGTCGAATGCCCCCAGCCGGCCCGCGCCTGTATGATCTGGTCCAGGTACATGGCGTCGTGAATCAATGTGTCGGCTCCCTCGACAAACTGAACCAGCCTGGCCCTCCAGTCGGATGGCACTTCGTAGTCTCCACCCGGCCCCAGCTCGTTGTCGGTCACGTACGCAACCTCCCGGCCACCATCGGAGGGCGCAAGCCGATAGCCCAGCGTAGTGCCCGGATGCCGTAACCGGAACGTGCAGACCCGAAAGTCGTCGATCTCGAACTCCCCCTCGCTGATCTCGATTACGGTGAGCGAGGCCGCCAGGGCATTCAACGGGACTGGAAAGACCATGGGGTCCATCTGGCGGCGGAGGATGTCCTTGAGCGGCACGCCCTCCTGAGCCGCGCCATACACGTTCACTGTGGTGTCGCGGGAACTGAGTGGTTTAAAGAACGGCAGGCCCTGAATGTGGTCCCAGTGGGTATGCGTCAACAGAATGTCGGCCGCGAGCACGCCACTGCGCTGTTTCATCAGCTCGTGGCCCAGAGGCCGAAGACCGCTGCCGGCATCGAGGATCACCAGACGCCCATCGGCGCCGCCAATGCTGATGCACGCGGTGTTTCCGCCATAACGGGCAGTATCGGGACCCGGCGTCGGAATGGAGCCTCGAGTCCCCCAAAATGTCACCGGGTGGGTCACGCTAAGTGACGCGCGGCGGGAAGGGCCATGCCGCAACCTCTTCGGCGCACTAGGCGCCGGCAGCGGGGGCAGTCACCACACTTCTGTGACGCTGATCACGACCCCCTTCGGGCCGCCAGCATCAGGGAGCGGCGGTCCTTGAGCGTGATGTCCTTGCGGGTGACCTGGATGATGCCACGCTCGACCAGATTGCGCATTGTCCGGGAGACCGTTTCGCGGCTCGAGCCGATCATCTGCGCGATCGTGTGGTGGGTCAGCTTGCGGGTGATTCGGTCGCCACCTTCGTCTTCCGCCATGCGCAGCAGCAGGTGAGCCACGCGCCCGTTCACGTCCAGCAGTACCAGGCTGCCGATCTTCTCATCGGCGCGGCGAAGGCGCCGTGAGATCTCCTTGAGCAGCGAGATGGCCACTTCCGGCGAATTTCGCAGTCGGGCGTGAAAGTCCTCCCGGCGGAGTACAAGCAGGCTGGAGTCGTCCATTGCGATGACGTGGGCCGACCGTGGCTCCTCGTCGATCACCGCCATCTCCCCGAAGAAGGTGCCTTCTCCGAGGACCGAAAGAATGACCTCCCGCCCGTCTTCTGCGATCAGTACGACCTTGACCTGCCCGGCCGCGACCAAGAATAGTGCGTCGCCGGGATCGTCCTCGAAGACGATGACGCTACCCTTGGGGTAGCTGCGCTCCCGCGTCAGTTCGGCGAAGGCGGCCAGATCGGCCTCTCCCAGTCCGGTGAAGAGGGGGACCTTCCGCAGGACCTCCATCGGGGACAATGCCACTCGCGCCTCTCGATCATGGAAGTGTTTGGGGGTAGCATACTTGCGCCCAGAGGTGCTGTCAATCGCGATGCTGACGAAGGGAGCGCATCATTGAGGTTGCCCGTTGAGGTCACTTCCAGGGTAGCGGGCAGTGGCCTGCGGGGATGCCGGGAATAGCCGCACGCTGGAAGTCGCGCGGGGGCCTGCACCTTGCCTGAGCTACTCGAAGCCGTCTAGATTGAAGGGCTTAGCGCCAACCGAGGAGCACGAAATG
>JBDTUV010000343.1:0-3498 GCA_040007575.1 Gemmatimonadales bacterium | reverse complement strand
GCTATCGGAAGCCGGCCGAGCAGGAGGCGTCGGCCCGGGTCGTCTGTCCCTATGGCATCGTCTTCGCCAGCGGGATGTGGTACGCGGTTGCCCGTGATGAGGGTACAGACGGCGTACGGATCTTCCGGCTCGACCGGATCGAGGGGGTGGAACAGCTGGACGCGCGATACGAGTCGCCCCGGGAGTTTTCCCTCGACTCGATGGTAGCCGAAGGCCGTGCTTTTCAGAGCGCCGGGGCTGACACCCTTCGGGTTCGCTATTCTCCCAGAATCGCCCGCTGGATTGCGGAGCGGGAAGGGAAGAAGCTGGATAATGACGGGTCGCTGACGATGGAGCACGCACTCGCGGACGTGGACTGGGCCGTCCGGCACGTGCTTCAGTACGGCCCTGAGGCGGATATCCTCGAGCCGGTCGAGGTGCGTAATGCCGTCAAACGCCGCCTCTCGGCCATCGCGACCGGACCGGAGACCTAGGGGCCACGCGCCGGGCCACCCATGAGGGTGGCCCTACATCGTGGTCATCGGTCCCTTCGCAGCGCTCAGGGCAGGCTCTCCGGACCGATCCCCGTTCGTGGCTGTGTCTCGGCGGCAGGCAATTCCCCCACGATCGGTCCGTCTGCGGTCCGGAGGACCGCCGAGAAAGCGGAGGGCCACCCTCATGGGTGGCCCGATGGAAGCCCAGGGAAGCAAGCCGAGCGGCTTCAAGGCAACGTCGTGACGACAGGGCTCCGGCAGCTAGCCCGCGAGAGGCAGAGCGATCGTTTCGACCCGGGAGAGGTCCAGCTTTCGGCTGGCATGGTCGATGTCGATCCCGACCAAGACTCCATCAGCATCGAAATCGAGCACAACGCCGGGGGCAACCTGCCGCGATTCGGCGCTGGGCCGATCGGCCAAGTCGATGTACAGGCTATCCGTCTCGGGGTAATAGTGCAGCTTCATGGTCGCCATCAAGGCTGAGCGCTAATGGAGGCACCCGGATCAGATCGGCCGGAAAAGCTCCTCGAGCGAAAGCTCAAAGGGCCGCGCCGCGCCGGCGGGATGCCAGACCAGGCGTTCGCGCTCGACCACGGGGAAACTATCGTCCGGCGACCAGATCTCGACCTGGCGCTCATCCGGATCCACGACCCAGTAGCAGGGGACATTCTGTCGCTGGTACTCCACCCGCTTGGTGAACCGGTCGGCCCGGCGGGATGACGGACTCAGGATCTCGATCACCAGCAGCAGGGTCTTCATCCGCGCCCACTCCAGCGTGCGCGCCTCCTCCAACGGTGTGACGAAGACGTCCGGCTCCACCAGCGTGTCCGAGCTCCAGGAGATGTCGGACCGGGAGCCGAACGCGTGGCCCACTGGCTCGTCTCGAAGGTATTCCCGAAGAGCGATAACCAGCCGGTAGACGATCTCCTCGTGCCAGGGCCGCGGCGCCGGCGTCACCAACAGCTCCCCGCGAACCGTCTCGTACCGGTTCCCGTCTTCCGGGAGCGCGCGGACCATCTGCGCCGTGTAAAACGTCGGTGCGGCCATACCCATATGATGTTCTCCTCGGCAGCTCGGATGCAAGGTCCGGTCATCCCTTAGGGTAGGCAGAGCTTCACTGGCGCGTACAACCCTTTTCACGCAGCGGCTTGCTTCGGGCACGCCCTTGCAATGACTACCACAGAGGCCCATAGCCCATAGCCCATAGCCCATAGCCCACTCCTGTCACACCCCTCCCCCAGATTGCAGGTGTTCCCCGACACACCTGCGCCTGGGAGATCCCATGAAAGCCGATATCCGTCTGTCCACCCGATTTCTCACCACTCAGAACGCCCATCAGGTGGGCATGCTCGTGACCCTGGCTGGCGAGGCGCCCCTCAACCGTGCCCCGATCAACGTGGCATTGGTCCTCGACCGCTCCGGCTCGATGGCCGGCCTCCCTCTGGAAGCCGCGAAAGAGGCGGCCGGCCGCTTCGCTTCATTCCTGACCAAGGAGGACCGGCTCTCTGTGGTGGTGTTCGACGAAACAGTCGAAACCATCTTCAAGTCGGCACCTGCCGGAGATTCGGCGGCACTGGACGCCATTGCCCGGGTCTACCCCGGTGGCTCAACCAATCTTTCCGGCGGGTGGCTCAAGGGCAGGAAGCTGGTGGAGAAGTCACTGGTGGAGGGGACCAACCGGGTACTGCTCCTCACCGACGGCCAGGCCAATGTCGGCATTGTCGATCCGGCCAAGCTCATCGGACTGGCAAAGACGGGTGCGTCGCGCCGGGTCAGCACGACCTGTATCGGCTTCGGTGCCGACTTCAATGAGGGGTTGTTGGAGCCAATGGCGGCGGCCGGGGCGGGGAACTACTGGTACGTAGAATCCTACGACCAGATGGCCGCCATCTTCCAGGGCGAGATCGAAGGGCTCGTGGCCCTCGCGGCGCAGAACGTCGAGCTGGAGGTCCGGCTGACTCATCCGCACGCCGCGGGCGTCAGCTTCATGCAGTCGTACCCGGTGGAGACCACCTCCCAGGGAACCTGGAAGGTGGCCTTGAACGACCTGTACGCCACCTCACCACGCTCGCTGGGCCTGGTCTTCCACGTGGAGGACGTTCGCGAGCTGGGTAAGGTGCAGCTGGGTGAGGTTCGGGTCGAGGCGGACGTGATCACTGAGGAGGGTATCGCGCATCGGACGATCGTGATGCCTGTGGTCGCCAACCTCGATGGAGAGGAACGCATCGAGCCCACGGTCGAGCAGACTTTCCTGCGCTTCCACTCTGCGAAGGCCCGGGAGGAGGCTATCCGGCAGGCCGATCAGGGGAACTTCGGAGAGGCCGCGGCAAGCCTGCGTGAAGCCGTGATAGCCATGTCGGTCTACGAGGCGGTGCCCGAGATCGCCGACGAGATGAGCGATCTCGTGGCCGAAGCGGACCGGCTGGATGCGAACCAGTACGAGGCAACGGACCGGAAGTATCATGGGGCGCGAGCCATGGCCAACCGCGATCTCAAGTCGGGTTATGCCCGGAGTGTGAGTCGGAGAAAGCCGCGGGCTTCGTGACTTGGAGGGAGGATTACGCTGGTCCTCGAGATTGCGGCGGGTATCATCCTGGCGGGAGTAGTGCTCAGCTATGAGGGCGTCCTTCAGACCCTCATGATACTGTTGGCCCTGGCGTTCGCGGTCACAGTGCTCGGGGGCATTTTTTTGGTGACGATCCTCTAAGACCTTGGCAGCCTGGGGCGCGAGGCGCCGTCCTCCCGCTGACGCTGCACCACCCACGTGATGGGAGGCATGCATCACGGGCGACACTAGTGGTACAGCGCCAGCTTCTGGAGTTCATCGCCTGCATTGAAACCCATTCGCATCAGCCGTGCCAAGCTTGCGCAGGACCTGCTCACGGAAGAAGGACACGGTGATCTTCAGTGTCGCCCAGGCGGCGTTTGGCGACGCGCTCCGACGCGTGTTTGGAGCCGAGAGCGTGCGGGGATGCTGGAAATCGTGGAAGATGAAACGCGCCCGGCTTCGCCGGGCCCAATGATG
>JBDTUV010000342.1:0-3500 GCA_040007575.1 Gemmatimonadales bacterium | reverse complement strand
ATCAGATTCCCGATCTCCTTGTCGTTGTTCGCGGAGATGGTACCGACCTGGGCAATCTCCTTCTTGCCCGCGCTAGGAACGGAAATGGACCTGAGCTGCTCGACCACAGCCTCCACGGCGCGATCGATGCCACGCTTCAGCTCCATGGGGTTGGCGCCGGCCGTCACATTCTTCAGGCCTTCACGAAAGATCGCCTGGGCCAGAATTGTCGCCGTGGTGGTGCCGTCGCCGGCGAGGTCGGAGGTCTTGGTGGCAACCTCCTTCACCATCTGCGCGCCCATATTCTCGATCGGATCGCTCAGCTCGATTTCTTTCGCTACGGTGACGCCGTCCTTGGTGACGGTCGGCGACCCGAACTTCTTGTCGATGACGACGTTTCTGCCCTTGGGACCGAGGGTAACCTTTACCGCCTCGGCCAGCTGATCCACGCCCCGCTTGAGCTTGGACCGTGCGTCAGTATTGAAGAGAAGCTCTTTAGCTGCCATGTCTGAATCTCCTGATGGGTTCGGGCTGAGTCGGCTGTGCCGCACCCACGCCCGGATTCGGTTTAGCTGATCTTCGCCAGAACGTCGGAGGCCTTGATGATGATGACCTCATCGCCGCCGAGCTGAAACGGGGTGCCGCTGTATTTGCCGTAAATCACGTTGTCGCCGACCTTGATATCCATCGGGACACGAGCGCCCTTCTCGACCCGGCCGGGGCCCACCGCGATGACCTCGCCCTGGGTCGGCTTTTCCTTGGCGGTGTCGGGGATGTACAGGCCCCCGCGCATCGTTTCGGCCTCTTCCGAGGGCATGATCACGACCCGGTCCTCGAGCGGCTGGAGCTTCAGGCTGGGCTTAGCCTTGGTAGCAGTTGCCATCTGTGCGACCTCCACTGCGTGGATTGGTTGGACAATTCTAAGCTTTTGCGTTTCAACGAATTGGCACTCGACCTATGAGAGTGCTAAGAGTGGCAAGATACTCGCTCAGCCCCTCAAGTCAAGCCTCCGACGAGGACCCGTCCGAGGGCAATGGCGGTGCCCGATATCTGTGTCAGGATGGCAGAGTTCACGGCGGAAGGCCCGGTTGTGCGGCAGACATCGGCGGCGGAAGGTGTCGTGGAGGCAGATGCCGGCAGGTGCTACAGGTCGATTCTGAGCTCCAGTCCTATATACCGGCTCTCCTCCCGGAAGAATTGCCGTTGGGTAGAGAGGCCGTCGTGGGCAATGAAGGCGACTCCAAGCCGAGGTGCTCCTTCACCCACGAACGCCACTCCGAGCTTGGCCGAGCTGCTGAGACGCCAGCGCGTAGCCGAGGTTGCTTCGGTGTAGAGGCCGATCACCGGCTCCACCGCGCTGGCGGAAGCCCGATGGCGGTTACCGTGGAAATCGATCCCCAGCGCAGCGCCGGGCCTGGGCAGGCTCAGCCCGTCGTCCAACACGTAGCTCGCCCCGCCGCTAAGCCTCCAGTCTCCCGCGGTGTAGGAGGCCCATCCTGCAACGACCTCTCGGGTCCAGTCGAGGCGCCCGGCCCCGAAGTCGACGGCGTATTCGTCCCCCAGGTGGCTGCTCTCATGGTAGAGCTGCAGCGTCAGGGCCCATGACCCGAGCATGGCCGTGGTGTTGAGCCCGGCTACCCAGTCCATGCTGATGAGGGCGCTCTTCGAGTCGTCCAGGCTGAACCGGCCGTACGCCTGGGAGCCGATCCCCACGACGATGGGTCGAGGCCCCCGCCTGAGCGCCACCACCGGAAAGTTCTCTCCCACGATGGCTTCGCCCTCCTGCTCGGCGCCGAAGCGGCTGTCGCCCCGCCGGATCGAGAGGACGCGGGCGGCCAGCCCGTACGCTCGAGGGGAGGCTTCCGGCAGCTCGAAGCTCTTCACCGCCGGAAAGAGACGCTGCTGCGCCACGGCGGGGGTCGAGCAGAGCAGGACGGTCACGAGCCCAAGGAGAGCCCGTATGCTTGACATTGGGTTTCCGTGTCAGGATTATGCGCGTGGCCACACGGTCGGTTGGACTCGACAAAGTTGCCGGCCGATTTCCGGCAGCGCAATGGCACCAACGTATACCCCATCGGGAGCGGTACATGATGCTGTGGAGTCTGATTCTTGCCACGTCACTCGCGGGCCTCGATAAAACCCCGCCCACACCGGCCGTCAGCGTCACGGTCGACTCGTCGCGTCACGAGCTTACCATCACCAGCGGACCGTTCGACCTGCCGAACATGCCGCCGATGGAAGACCACGCCATGATGGACCTGGGTATGTCTCACGATACCCGGCTCCAGCGCTTCCAGTGGCCGGTCAACGGCTGGTTTCGCGGCTTCCGGGTGGAGCTGGCCGACCGGCACGGGCGGGCGGTGCCGGCGCACGTGATGCACCACATGATCATGGTGAACTTCAGTCGCCGGCAGTTGCTCTATTCCGCCGCCGAACGGTTGCTGGGTACCGGCACGGAGACCGGAGAAGTCAGTGTGCCGAAGACGATCGGCGTGCCCATGAAGCCGGGAATGAAGCTGGGCATGTACATCGCCTGGCACAACGACACCGGGCAGGATCTCGAAGGGGTCCAGATGAAGCTCATCATGCTGTGGACTCCAAAGAACCAGAACCCGCCGCCGGTGAACGCCCTTCCGATCTACATGGACGTGAATCTGACGGTGGGCGGCACCAACACATTCGACGTCCCGGCCGGAAAATCAAGCAAGGCTTATGAGTTCACACTCCCGGTGGGCGGTCGGCTCTTAGGCGTGGGTGGTCACGTGCACGACTACGGCAGCGGGGTGAGGCTGGAGGACGCCGAGACCGGCAAGGTGTTGACCCAGGTAAAGGCAGAGCGTGATGCCCAGGGTAAGCTGGTAAAGGTCTCCCGCAAGCTTTTCGGCGTCAGTGGAGAAGGCCTTCGGTTGAAGCCCAGGCACCGCTACCGGGTGGTGGGGGAGTACGACAACCCGACGGGAAAGCTGCGGGTGAAAGGCGCGATGGCCAGCATGGTGGGTCTCTTCGTTCCGGACGACATGAATCGCTGGCCCGCGGTCGATCCTCGGGATCCAACCTACCAGCGAGACCTTGCCTCACTCGAGGTCCGGGGGGCTGCCAGCGCGTCGATGGAGGGACATCATCAGGGTGAGACGTCGGGGGCGTCAGCGGACCACGGAGATCACGCTGCTCATGGCGCTCACGACGTTCCCGGAAACCCGCATACTGGGCACGAAAGCCACGAATAGCGTCAGCGGACGACGCGCCTGACCCCTACCCATCGTTTGTACCACCAGCGTCCGTAGGGGTCTTCCGCACTGAGAGTGCTCACCTGAACACCGCTAGTCGCGCTGTGAATGAAGCGCCCATCTCCTACATACAGCCCGACGTGCGTCACCTGCCCGCCGCGATTAGAGAAGGTTAGAATATCGGCGGGCGCAAGTCGCTTCAGCTCCCGCTCGATCTTCTTACCCTCCCGCGCCTGGTCGGTGCTGCGGCGGGGCAGCGCGATGCCATGCTTCCCATACGCATACTGAATCAGA
>JBDTUV010000341.1:0-3509 GCA_040007575.1 Gemmatimonadales bacterium | reverse complement strand
TGATGATCAGATCGCCCGGAGGACCGCCGGGGCCGCTCGGCTGACCCTGTCCCCGCAGCCGGATCCTGGTGCCGGACTCCGTACCGGGAGGAACCGGAATCACGATCCGGCGCTCGGTGCGGACCTCACCAGCGCCTCGACAAGTGGGACACTTTTCCGAGGGGACCTTCCCCCGCCGGCGACACTGCGGACAAGGCCGGCTCACGGCAAAGCTGCCCTGACCAAACGAGATGGTGCCCCGGCCCTCGCACTCCGGGCAGGTGGAGAAGGTTGCTCCCGGAGCCCCCCCACTCCCTTTGCATGTTGGGCACGTTTCCGTCACCGGCAAGGTGACGGGAATCTCTCCGCCCAGCATGGCCACCCGGAACGGCACTTCCACGACGGCTTCGAGAGTGTCGGGCTCAGATTCGTCGGCCCCCCGCCGTCCGCCGCGACCGAACATCGATGAGAAGATGTCGCCCAGTCCGCCCAGATCTCCGAACTCGAATCCCTGGCCGCCCAGGTCTTCGGCTCCCGTGCCACCCATTCCCCCGCCACGCCGGCCGCTTGCACCCGCTCCCGCACCGGACGGACGGCGGGGCATGCCATCGAAAGCCCCGTAGCGACGCATCTGATCGTATTGCTTGCGCTTCTCGGGGTCGGAGAGGGTGCTGTGGGCCTCGGAGATTTCCTTGAAGCGCTCCGCTGCACCGGCGTTATTGGGGTTGGCGTCGGGGTGGTACTGCTTCGCCAGCTTACGATAGGCCTTCTTGATCTCAGCCTGACTGGCCGAGTCCGAAACGCCGAGGACCTGATAAAAGTCCTTGGCAGCCACCTTACCGCCGGGCCTGGTCGGAGTAGACCTGGACCCGGGCCGGGCGGACGAGCACACCCTTGAAGCGGTAGCCGGGCGCGAACGTGGCGCTCACCTGCTGGTCCATAGATCGATCCGGAGCCGGCACGGTTGAGACCGCCTCGTGCTGACTAGGATCGAATGTGGTGCCGACGGGGTCGATCCGCTCCACACCCGCGTCCTCCAGCTCCTTGGACAGCTTCCGGTCCACCGCGCTGAGGCCTTCGCGAAGTGAGGCCAACGGCGTCGCCGGATCACTGGCCACCAGCCGGTCCATATCGTCGAGCACGTCAAGCAGCTTGGCGACGAAGCTCGCCTGGGCTCGATCGCTCAGCTCGGACCGCTCTCGGTTGCTCCGCTTCCGATAATTGTCGAACTCGGCGGCCAGTCTGAGGTGCCGGTCCTTCAACTCGGCGACTTCACTTTGGAGCTGGGCTTCACGAGCGCCGGCGAAGGAAGGCTGGGTGCCTTCAGCACGGGAGGGCGGCTCGGTGCTCATGTCGGTAGAAGCAAGGTCGGCAGCATCGGCATCCCGGCCCTCAGGCACCTCGTCGGGGTGAGGCTCGGTATCGAGATCGCTTCTAAAATCGGTTCTCTCAGTCACTTGGAAACACTCGCTCTATAGGACTGGGGAAAGATAATAGCAACACGTGTGCCGGAATGGAGTGTCAGAGTGGCAGGAAGGCGGTCCAGCTTTCAGCGGGCAGAAGGGTGAGCCACTGCCGACAATCGCCGGTGGAGCAGGAACAGCGCCGCCTGCGCGGCTCGTGCGCGGATCTCGTGGCGCGATCCCGGAAAGAGGCTGTGCCGTGTCTCGACGGAGCCATTGTACGAGCATCCGATCCAGACAGTTCCCACCGGCTTTTCCGGAGTGCCGCCGCCGGGGCCGGCCACGCCGGTGACCGAGATGGCAGCAGCCACGCCGAATCGTCTGGCGGCTCCCTCCGCCATGGCGCGTGCGACCGGCTCACTCACCGCGCCGTGCTCGGCCAGTAGAGCCTCCGGAACTCCAAGCAGGTCCACCTTGAGCGCGTTGTCGTAGGTGATCACACCCCCGACAAACACATCCGAGCTTCCCGGAACCTCGGTGATCCGCGCGCCGAGAAGGCCGCCCGTGCACGACTCGGCCACAGCCAGTCGTGCCCCTTGCGAGCGCGCTTCACCGAGAACCACGGCCGCGAGGTCGCTCTCGCCCTCGGCGTAGACGTTCTCCGACCCCCGCGATCGCAACAACCCCGCGGCCGCGTGCAGCCGTCGCTCAGCTTCGCCGGGAGCGAGACCCCAGGCGCTCAACCTCAGGTCGACACCTTCCAGGCCGGGGAGGTAAGCCAACGTCAAGGGCGCGATCTCCCGCTCCACATCTCCCATCCGCTCGGCCAGGGAAGACTCCGGAATACCCGACGTCCGTACCAGGAGAGAGCGGATCACCGAGCCCGTACCGCGGGAAGCCAGCCGTGGCACCACCTCGCTCTCCAGTAACCGGCGCATCTCGAGCGGCACCCCTGGCAGCATGATCACCAGCCCTGGCGCCCCTTCGAGCCATAGGCCCGGCGCCGTGCCCCACCGATTGGTCAGCACCGTCGCTCCGCGGGGTACCTCCGCCTGACTCCGGTTGCTCTCGGCAGGCTTCCTCTGGAGACTGGCAAAACGCGCCAGCAAACCGGCCCAGATCGTCTCGTCGAAGTCCAACGGGGCGTTGAAGAGATCGGCCACTACTTTCTTGGTGATGTCGTCTCGAGTGGGTCCAAGCCCACCCGTGGTGAGCACGGCACCGGTCCGCTGCAGGGCATCGGCGACGGCATCACGGATCGCGTCGCCACTATCCGCCACCGAAGTCCGCCGGGTGACCCGAACGCCATGAGCGGCCAACGCTCGCGCGACCTCTGCGCCGTTGGTATCAATGGTCATCCCGAGCAGCAGCTCGGTGCCGATGGTGACCAGCTCGATGTTCATGGTGGGAGGGCTGTTGGCTCTGCCCCTAGCCCTCGTCGTAGAAAAGTCGCCGGTTCCGATACAGGTACTGGGCGAACGAATAAACGGTGAGTAGGGCGGCAAACGCGAGCGTAACAGCGACGAAGCCGCCATGGAACTCATTCCAGTACTGGGCGTACCGATTGTGCTCCCACCCCATCGGCTTGCGAGCATCGCGGAACGCGAACCACAGGATGATGGCGCCCACGAAGATGTTCTGGATGGCGGTCTTGAGCTTCCCCGCGTTGCCCGCTGGGATGACCACGCCGCGACGGCTCGCCCACCACCGGAACCCGGTCATGGCCAGCTCGCGGCCGATGAGCAGCAGGCAGACCCAGAGCGGGATGCTGCCCCAGATCGGAATGTCGTACAGGTCGTGGCGCTGGCGGGTGATCCAGTAGATCGGAATGAGGGTGGCGAAGAGCAGAAGCTTGTCCGCGATGGGATCCAGCAACTTGCCGAGGTCGGTTACCTCGTTCCGGCTCCGAGCCAAGTGCCCGTCGTAGATGTCGCTCACGGCAGCGATGATGAAAATGATGAACGCAATGAGCTTGGGCCAGTAACCTTCGATGAACGGCAGAAGGGCGATGACGGGCGTGAAGCAGATGCGAACGAGGGTGATGATGTTCGGGAGGGTCCACATGGCGACGCCTACCCCAGCGTCTTGACGACGTTCTTGCTGATTCCCTTCAGCGTATCGAAGACG
>JBDTUV010000340.1:0-3517 GCA_040007575.1 Gemmatimonadales bacterium | reverse complement strand
TGGCTCCGGGGCTTGAGCCGGAACTGATCGAGCACTGCTATCAATTCGTCGATCGCACGACGGGACGGACGCTACTCCTCCGCCCGGACGCCACGGCGCAGATCGCCAGGACGGTCGCAATGGGGCTTACGGGCACGGCGCTGCCGTTGCGTCTCTCCTATCGAACGTCCGTCTTCCGCTACGAGCAGGAACATGCTGGACGAGGTCGAGAAATTTTTCAGGTTGGAGCCGAGCTCATTGGGCTGGACGATGTCACGAGCGACAGCGAAGTCATCGATTTGATGATCGAGTGTCTCCGCACGATCGGGCTTCAGTCGTTTAAAGTGTCTCTTGGACATGTGGGCTTTATTAAGGGGCTCCTGATGCGATCCGGACTGTCGGCGCGGGGGCAGAAGTTGGCAGAGCAGGCGGCTGCGCGAAAAGATCTGCCGAGACTCGAGGAGATCCTTGGCAACGAGCGTATCTCCAAAACTGCGGCGCGCGCCATTCTGGAAGCGCCTGAGCTGTACGGTCAAGAGGAAGTGCTGGCACGCGGACGGGTCCTCGCGGCCGGCGATTCGGCATTGGCCGCTCCGCTCGAGCGGCTCGCTCAGGTGTATCAGCTGCTGTGTGCGGCAGGCCACCGGGAATCGCTGCTTCTGGATCTCGGGGAATTCCGCGGGTTCGACTATTATGATGGTGTCGTCTTCGACGTGTTTGCCGAAGGGATGGGGGCGGAGTTAGGCGGCGGCGGACGGTACGATCACTTGATCGGTCGATTTGGCCGGCCACTGCCCTCAACCGGGTTTGGGTTGGACGTTGATCGGCTCTTCCGCACAGTGCAGTTCCCCGAGGAAGGATCGGTATCGTCGCGAGTCGACTATCTTGTGGCTGCGCCACGCCGGGCCACTCGGTTGTTGACGGCGGTCGCAGCGCAGTTGCGTCGGACTCGCTCCCGAGTGGTGCAGCAGACGATGAAGGGAAGCGACGCGGCGCTTGTGTCTGCCGCAGTGACGGCGGGGTTGGCCCAGCAGGCAGCGGCCGTGGTGCTGGTCGGCGCGCCAGGAATGGATCATGATGATGTGCTGGTGGTCGAGCTCCGTGCTGCTCACATGCATGGCCGTCGACCCGGCAATCTGAGTCGTCTTTCGCAGAAGATGAGGCTTGCCGACCTGGTGGCCGCCGCTCGTCGGTCTCAGCGGCAGGTAAAGGAGTGGTCATGAAATCCATGTCGGCGGTCGATCTGTCCCAGCCCAAATTGCCCCCTCAGAATGTGGAGGCCGAGCAATCAGTTCTCGGCGCAGTCCTCCTCGACAATAGCGCGATGGCCAAGGCGATGGAATTGTTGGTCGAAGAGAACTTCTACCGTACGTCGCACCGGAAGATCTATCGTGCGATGCTGGAATTGTCGGAAGTCGGAGAAGTGATCGATCAGATTACGTTGACGGAACGGTTGAAGGCGCAGGGAGAAATTGAGACCATCGGGGGAGCAGCCTATTTAGCGGAGCTTGTGCAGAGCGTGGCCAGCTCAGCCAATATTCGCTACCACTGCAAGATCGTGCGCGACAAGGCGCTGCTGCGAGAGTTGATCCATACCTCCACGGAAGTCCTCACGCGCGGGTACGAAGGCACCTCTTCAGTCGACGACCTGCTCGATTTCGCGGAGCGGTCGGTGTTCGGGATCGTCCAGGGAAAACTGGATCGGTCGTTCACCCCCATTAATTCCATCATTAAGGAAAGTCTCGACCTCGTTGACAAGTTGTCGAAGCGAACAGAACATATCACGGGCGTTCCCACAGGATTTTATGACCTCGACGACATCACCGCAGGGCTCCAACCCTCCGACCTTGTGGTGATCGCGGGGCGGCCCAGCATGGGGAAGACGAGCTTGGCGCTGGGGATGGCGGTACATGCCGCCATCCACGCGGGAACGGTGGTTGGAATTTTTAGCCTTGAAATGTCAAAGCCGCAGATCGTCCTGCGTATGTTGAGTTCAGAAGCGCGAGTCGATTCTCATGGCCTCCGAACCGGCAAGCTTCAGAAAGAGGATTGGTGGCGTCTTGCGGAGGCGGCAGGCCGACTGGAACAAGCGCCGATCTATATCGACGATACCGGCGGCATCACCGTGCAGCAGATGCGGGGGAAGGCGCGCCGGTTGAAAGCCGAACGGGGGCTGGATCTCTTGATTGTCGACTACCTCCAGCTGATGCAGGGGCGGAGCGATTCGGAATCCCGTCAGCAGGAAATCTCCGATATTTCTCGCTCGCTGAAAGCCTTGGCCAAGGAACTCAACGTGCCGGTCGTCGCGCTGTCGCAGCTCAGCCGTGCGGTGGAAGCCAGGAAGCCACCGATTCCGATGCTCGCGGATCTGAGGGAGTGCGTGACAGGAGAAACCCTAGTAATCCTGAGCGACGGGCGTCGGGTGCCGGTGCGGGATCTTGTCGGTGCCACTCCCGAGGTACTTGCCCTGTCCGAAGAAGGGCTCGTCACTACTGCCCAGAGCGACAAAGTCTGGCTGGTTGGAAATCGGCCTGTTTTCCGGGTTCGTCTGGCCAGCGGCAGGGTGATACGCACCACAGGGAATCATCGTCTTCTCGGAGCCAACGGATGGAAACGCGTCAGCGAACTGGGTGTTGGCGAACGGCTTGCGATAGCCCGTGATCTCCCGGAACCGTCGGCCTCGGAGACATGGCCTGATTTTCGCGTGGCTCTGTTGGGGCAGCTCATCGGTGACGGCAGTTATCTCAGTCATCAACCCATGCGGTATACAACTAGTTCCGAGGAGAACAGCGCGCTCGTAGCCGAGGCCGCGCAAAACGAGTTCGGGGCCAGGGTGACGCGCTACGCAGGCCGGGGGACCTGGCATCAACTGCTCATCAGCGGCAACGGCAATCGCTGGCACCCTGCAGGCGTCAACCAGTGGCTCCGTGAGGTCGGTATTTTTGGACAGCGGTCGTACGAGAAACGGATTCCTGAGTCTGCATTCCGACTGGGCAACGTGCAAATCGGCCTTCTGCTTCGGCACCTGTGGGCTACGGACGGCACGATCACGCCGAGAGCGAAAGGGCGAGGAGATCATGCGGTAGTTTTCAGCACGAACAGCCAAGGTCTAGCCCAAGACGTGGCCGCGCTGTTGCTCAGGCTCGGCATTGTGGCTCGGCTCCAGCAGGTGCAGCAAGGGACGTATCGCCCCCTGCATGTGGTGCGTGTCTCCGGCGGCATGGATCAGCAGCGGTTCCTCGATCGTGTCGGTGCATTCGGGCCAAAGGAGGCGGGCGCCGGCAAGCTGGCTGCTGCGCTCAAGGGAAGGGCCCACAATACCAATGTCGATACGGTGCCCATCGAGGTGTTCTCACAGGTGAAGCATGCGATGCGCGCGCGCGGCATTTCGCAGCGTCAGATGGCGGTCATGAGGGGGACATCCTACGGTGGTACATCGCACTTCAGCTTTGCCCCCTCACGCAGCATGCTGGCCGAGTATGCGAGCATTCTCGAAAACGAGGCCCTCGTCTCGCAGGCCACGAACGACCTCTTCTGG
>JBDTUV010000339.1:0-3524 GCA_040007575.1 Gemmatimonadales bacterium | reverse complement strand
CCGGACGGCGGTCCCACACCATCGACACGCTCTGCCTCGAGCACCTCGGCCGGGCAATGCAGACCTACCAGGACCTGGCCGGCAAAGGGAAATCCGAGATCCCCTTTGCCGAAGTAGCGATTCCGCTGGCCGCCAACTACTGCGGTGCGGATAGCTCCACGGTGCTTGCCCTGCACCGCTTCTTCGGGCCGATGCTCACGGAGATGAATCTCGAGGCGTTGCTGCGGGATATCGAGATGCCCCTGGTCGAGGTACTGGCGGACATGGAGTGGGAAGGAATCACCATCGATCTCTCGGTCTTTCGTCGTCTGAGCGACGAGCTGGGGAAGGATCTTCGCCGGCTGGAACAGGAGATTGCGCGGGTTGCGGGCACCGACGTGAACCTCAACTCTCCGCGGCAGCTCGCCAGCATCCTGTTCGAGAAGCATCAGCTGCCGGTGTTGAAGAAGACCAAGACCGGCCCTTCAACCGACGCCGATGTACTCGAGCAGCTGGCCGCCATGGGACACGAGCTTCCGCGGCTGATCCTCGAGTATCGCGAGCTGCAAAAACTCAAAAGCACTTATGTGGACACCCTGCCCCAGCGGATCAATCGCAGGACCGGGCGGATTCATACCAGCTTCAATCAGGCGGGGGCAGCCACCGGACGGCTCAGTTCGGCTGAGCCCAATCTCCAGAACATTCCTATTCGCAGTCCACGGGGCGAGGCGATCAGAGCCGGCTTTGTACCCCGGGAAGGCTGGGTGTTTCTCGTGGCCGATTACTCGCAGATCGAGCTTCGGATCATGGCCCACCTCTCGGAAGATCCCGCCTTCATCGAGGCGTTCCGCCAGGGCGGTGACATTCACCGGCAGACGGCCTCATTGATCTTCAACGTGCTCCTGGATCAGGTGACCAGCGAGATGCGTGCGCGGGCCAAGACGATCAACTTCGCCACGATCTACGGCCAGGGGCCTTTCGCGCTAAGCCGGCAGCTCGGCATCTCTCAGGAGGACGCGAAAGAATTCATCGCCCGCTATTTCGAACGGTTCTCGGGAGTCCGCGCCTTCCTCGACCGGCAGATCGAGCTGGCCCGGCAACAGGGATACGTCGCAACCCTCTTCAAGCGACGCCGCTACATCCCCGAGATCAAGGATCGGAACTTCAACCAGCGTGCCTACGGCGAGCGGAACGCTCAGAACTCGCCTCTCCAGGGCTCGGCGGCCGACCTGATCAAGCTCGCAATGGTGCGAATCCATCGTGCCATCAAGGAGCAGGGACTCGCAAGCCGGATGCTCCTCCAGGTGCACGATGAGCTCATCTTCGAAGGGCCACCCCACGAGATCGAACCCCTCTCCCTGCTCGTGCGGGCTCAGATGGAGAACGTCACCCCCCTCCTGGTCCCAATCGTGGTGGACATCGGGACCGGGCCTAACTGGCTCGAAGCGAAGAGCTGAGCTGCTGCGCTCAGAATTTGCATCAGAAACGGTGGCTTTCCGCCCCCCTCTTCAGCCGGCGGGCGCCGGCCCGATGGCGAGCGCTGCAAACCTGCTCGGGGCAGGAGTCTAGTAAGGGCCTACGCGCTGACCACCCACCGGGAGACCTATGAGGCCCGCTGTGCTGCCGCTGGTGACATTCGGGCTCTTTGCCATGGTCGTCGCCGACCGGGTGTCTCACGCCCTGGCCGCGAGGTCAGTGGAGGCGGCGACGCACGCAGCCAGCGATAGCCTGCCCCTTACTGTGGCTCTCGGTTCCCGCAAAGCAGCCGCCGGCTCAGCCCCGGGGAATAGGTCCACCGCTGCCGCGGCGCCGACGAGTACGCCTACGATCGACCGGCTTGCCCGGCTCGCTGTCCGGCAGCATCTCAGTCGCGAGGCCGGCAGGACGTACCTGGATTCCTTGATCATCAGCAGCGATTCGTTGGTGCGGCGTTGGCCCGATCGAAACGGGGCACCTCTCCGGGTGTGCCTGATCGAAGGCGGGCCTCCTGATTACCGGCCACGGATGGCAGGATTCGTCCAGGATGCTTTGGACCGGTGGGAGAACACCGGCATGGGGGTGCGTTTCAGCTCGATCTCCGACAGCACCGACGCCGACATCGTGGTGCGCTGGATCGATCACTTTGACTTCGAGCGATCAGGGCAGACCGATTTGACCTGGGATCAAGCAGGGCGGGTCCACAAAGCCTCAATTTCACTGGCGCTTCGAACCAATACCGGGTTTCAGCTACCGGACGCGGCTCTCCTCTCTGTGGCTGTGCACGAGGCCGGCCACGCGCTGGGCCTGCCTCACTCAGCCGACTCCAATGACGTGATGTACCCTGCTACTCGGACCGGCACTCTGTCGGAGCGCGATCAGCGCACGGCTCGGGTGCTCTATCAGCTTTCGCCTGGCCCCATCCGGGATTCAGGCGGCACTCCTTGAGACTCGGCACGGCCTTGGTTCATCGAAACGGTCTGCGCCTGTTGTGCTGCGTGCTTGCAGCGACGCTCGCACTGGTGGGACCGGTGCGCGCCCAGTCGGTGAGCGAGGTGGATGCGATCGTTCGGCAAGGAATCAGGCAGGGCGGATATCCCGGTGCGGTCGTGGTCATTGGCAGGAAGGACTCGGTGCTGTACGCACGCGGATACGGCCACTTCACCTGGAGCCCATCCTCCTCGGTGCCGGCACCCGACTCCACCCTGTGGGACATCGCCTCCATCACCAAGGTCGTGGGGACCACGAGTGCGGCCATGCGGCTGGTTGATTCAGGCCGTCTCCGCCTGGATGCGCCGGTCCGCCAATATCTGCCCCAGTTTTCCGGAGGTCCAAAGGATCGGGTCACCGTAAGGATGCTTCTCGACCATACCAGCGGCCTGCGAAGCTATGTGCCCTTTTTCAAGCAGGCCCGAACTCGCGACCAGGCCAAGGCACTGCTCTATGCAGAGCCGCTGATCCGGCAGCCCGGACAGAGTGCGGTGTATAGCGATCTCAACGCCATTCTCCTGGGTGTGCTGCTGGAGACCGTGTCGGGACTGCCGCTCGATAGTCTCGTCACTCGTGAGGTGTTTGGACCACTGGAGCTTCACGAGACCCTGTATCGGCCGCCCGCCTCTATTCGGCGCCGGACGGTGCCCACCGCTCTCTGGCGCGGCCAGCCGGTTCAGGGGCAGGTAAATGATCCCAACGCCGTGGTGTTCGGCGGCGCAGCGGGGCACGCCGGCATATTCTCGAGCGGCATGGATTTGGCCCGCTATGCCCAGGTCTGGCTCCGGAATGGCGTAGGCCCCCGGGGCCAGTGGGTGACGCCTGCGACCATGCGCCAGTTCCTCACCCCCGGCACCAACAGTGGCCCTCGGCTGCTCGGCTGGGATACGCCGGAGCTCCACAGTAAGGAGCCGAGCCTATACGGTACGCTCATCAGCGAGGCGGCGTACGGTCATACCGGATTTACAGGAACGGAGATCTGGATTGATCCGGCACACGACCTGTTCCTGGTCTTCCTCACAAACCGGACGTTCGACCCGAAGGGCGGCAACCCGCATCACGTGCTCCGCACGGTGAGG
>JBDTUV010000338.1:0-3530 GCA_040007575.1 Gemmatimonadales bacterium | reverse complement strand
CCCGGCGGTCCTCCAGGCGACCTGATCATCACGTTTCAGGTCCAGCCTGATCGCTTTTTCCGGCGTGAGGGACTCGACATCGTGGCCGACGTGCCGATCAATCTCGCCCAGGCCACGCTCGGCACCCGTCTCAGGGTGCGCACCCTGGACGGTAAGAAGGTGCTCTTACGGATTCCGCCCGGAACACAGCCGGGACGGAAGTTCCGCATCAAGGGTCAGGGCATCGAGAAGAACGGCCGGAAGGGCGACCAGCTGGTTGGCATCCAGGTGACGGTGCCGGATGAGCTGACTCCCGAGCAGCAGGATCTCATGAAGAAATTCGCCGACTCGGCCAAGCTACCGTACTGAAGGAGGCTGCCCAGTCGGGGCGTAGGGCCGGGTGGCCTTCGCCGGCAACAAGAGCGACAGCACCATACTCACCAGGCCCACCACCAGACCTCCCCAGAACGCTGCCCAGAAGCCCATCACCGTGAAGCCGAGATTCCAGCTCTCTGAGAGCCATCCGGTGACCAGTAGCATCAAGGCATTGATGACCAGAGTAAAGAGGCCCAGCGTGATGATGATGAGAGGGCAGGTGAGGATGGTCAGCAAAGGCCGCAGGATGCTGTTGACGATGCCGAAGACGGCTGCGACCAGGAGGAGGCGGCCCACGCCGCCATCGAAGTCCAGGCCCGGAACCATGGCCGCGGCAGCCCAGAGGGCCGCAGCGTTCAAGACCCAATGCAGGAGCAGTGAGCGCACGACTCAGCCGATGACGCCGCCGCCCAGGACCCGGCTGCCGGAACCGTAGAGCACGCCGGACTGGCCTGGGGTGATGGCGCGGACGGGCGTGGTGAGAGCCAGAGTCAGCGACTCGTCAGACAGCTCCAGTACCGTGGCGGGAACGGCCCGAGCCCGATAGCGGATCTGCACGTCGCATTGGTCACCGGCTTGCAGCGAAGGACCCAGCCAGTTCAGCTCGTCCAGGCGCAGGCTGTCACCGGCCAGCTCGTCGGCGCTCCCGACCACCACCTCACGGCTTTCCGGCCGAATTGCAACCACGTATCTCGCCGACTCCGAGCCGCCCGGCAACCCCTTCCGCTGTCCGATGGTGTATCTGGCAAACCCGCGGTGCTCGCCGATCACCTCGCCCGTGGTTGTCACCAGCGGTCCGGGGATGAGCGAGGGAGCGTCCGGAGGGAGATGGCGCTCGAGAACGGAGGCGTAGTCGTCGTCGGGCACGAAGCAGATCTCTACCGACTCTTCCTTCTCCGCGGTCGTGAGTCCCAACCGCCGGGCATAGGCCCGGGTCTCCGGCTTCGACAGCTCGCCCACCGGCGTCAGCATCCGCGCCACCACCTGCCGGTCGATGCCCCACAGGAAGTAGCTCTGGTCCTTGTTGGGATCTCTGCCACGGTAGAGGCCGCCGTCCCGGGCTATGGCGTAGTGCCCGGTGGCGATGTAGTCGCACTCGAGCGCATCGGCGTGGGCCAGCAGGTCGCGGAACTTGGTGAAGGAGTTGCAGCGAACACACGGGATGGGTGTGCGGCCCCTGCTGTACTCGCTCACGAAATTCTGGATCACGTGGAGGTTGAAGCGGTCTTCCAGATTGAGAACGTAGTGCGGGATTCCGAGGGCGGACGCTACGTCCCGCGCGTCGTTGATCGAATCCAGCGAGCAGCAGGGACGGTCAGGGACCTCGTCGCCATAGCAGAAGAGCTTCATGGTGGCCCCCACCACCTCGTAGCCCTGCTCGACGAGACGGGCCGCCGCCACCGAGCTATCCACCCCGCCCGACATCGCTACGAGGACTCGCTTGCTCATCGTCCGATACCCGCAGCTTCTGTCGTTCCCTCGTTCCGCCCGTCCGCCTGTCCGCCTGCCCGTCCGTCCACCCTTCCAAGCACAGCCGCAAGCTTTCGCACCTTGGCCACAACCGTCGGAACCACCTCGATGGCGCGGTCGACATCCTGGGCCGTGCTCTCCCGGCCGAGGCTGAAGCGAATGGCTCCCAGCGCCAGCTCGTGCGGCACGCCCATGGCGACTAGCACGTGAGAGGGCTCGACGGCTCCGGTGGAGCAGGCGGACCCGCTCGACGCGGCAACGCCGGCAAGATCGAGGTGCATCAGCAAGGCTTCACTATCCGCACCCCGGACCGCAACACTGAGAAGGTGAGGCGCACGGGTGCTCTCTTCGGCGTTGACCACTAGACCAGTCACCGCTGCCTTGAGCCTGGCTCCCAGATCGTTGCGCAGGGCACGGAGGCGTTCCGCCAGGGCGTTCTGCTCACTGGCGGCGAGCTCCGCCGCCCGCCCCAAGGCCACCGCGCCTGCGACGTTTTCGGTACCCGGCCGGATGCCGAACTGTTGCCCGCCACCGTGGATGATGGCCTCGACGGCCTTTCGATCGCGGACGATGAGGGCGCCGATGCCCTTGGGCGCCCCGATTTTGTGCCCCGAGATCGTGAGCAGGGTGCACGACAGCTCGGCCACCGACACCGGCACCTTGCCCAGCGCCTGCACCGCGTCGGTGTGAAAGATGACCCCCGCCTCCCGGCACCGGCCGGCGATCTCGCCCACCGGCTGGATGACGCCGGTCTCGTTGTTCACCCACATCACCGACACCACCGCCGGACGTTCCGCCAGCGCGGCGTCGAGCGCAACAAGGTCGAGCCGGCCACGGGTGTCTACCGGAAGCACCACCTCGCGGCCGCCCAGATGGCAGACCGCGTGAGCGGCCGCAAGCACCGCCTTGTGCTCGGTGGCGGATACTACGGCGCACATCCGGCCGCCCCGGTCCCGTGCCGCCAGCGCGGCGCCCACGATGCCAAGATTGTCCGCCTCGGTACCTCCCGAGGTAAACACCACCTGGTTGGGCTCCGCGCCCACGGCCTGGGCCACCTGGCGGCGGGCCTGTTCGATGCCAGCCCGTGCCGTCCTGCCGAACCGGTGGGCGCTCGAGGGGTTCCCGAACGACTGGGCCGTCAGGTAAGGCAGCATGGCCTCCAGCACCTCGGGGCGAACCGGGGTGGTGGCGGCGTAGTCGAGATAGACGGGCGGGCGCATGGGTGGGAAGATAGCGGCGAAATGAGGTGCGGAGAACGCCTACATGCTCTGAACTCCGAGCTTCAGGACGTCATCCACCTCTACCGTCTCGTGGGTGAAAAACGACTCGCCGTAGCGCTTCCTGATGAGCGATCCGACGTGGGCATTCTGGATTTCCACTAGAGAGTAGAGATCTTGGCCGGTCGGAAAGATCTCGCCGGCCGCCTTGGCACCGTCGAACTGGCTGCCGTAGCACTTGATCGCCTCGAGCTTCCGGTCGAATTGTGCGGAGATGTCTACCACGAGCGTCGGCTTGATCGGATCTTCGCGGTAGGACAGGGCGTAGAGCAGTTTGTGCGGGCGGTGCGGTGCGCCCTCGGCGTCGTAGCGGGCCAGGCCCGCCAGATAACAGGCGTCCCGTCCCAGCTCCGATGCAATCCGGTGATCGGGGTGCCGGCCGACAGGGAAGGGAAGGATGACGACGCGTGGAGCAAAGTGTCGTATTTG
>JBDTUV010000337.1:0-3535 GCA_040007575.1 Gemmatimonadales bacterium | reverse complement strand
ATCACCATTTCCGATCTCCCCGACACGCCGCCGCCGCTGCGCACCAGTCTCGATCAATACCCACGGTTCTATCTTTTCCACGGCACGACGGCGACAGGTGATGCGGTAGTGTTCAACGAGGACGTAATAGCCGCCACCTGTCTCCGAGACGGGTTCTTCTTTGGCAATACCAACAATCTCCGCCTGGCACACAACGTGGGCCCGACCTTCGGCGACGTCGAGGTGCTCCCCCGCTCGACTGTACTTCCGACGGGAGTCACCTGCCCGCCACCGCCGATCCTATCGACGGGCAGTGGAGTACAGGGAAGCTTTGCATGGGCAAAGAGGCTCTTCCTCCCTGCCGAGCTTCATGCTACTTCCACCGCTCTGGTCGAGGTGCCGGTGGGTGGCACTACGAAGAAGTTCAGCGAGTTCGGGATAGTGGACATCTTCAGCAACCCCGGAAGCTTCGCGCCGGTCGGACCTACCGAATCCACGGAGGAGGGCGGCACGGTGACCCGGACGGTGCTCGTTACCAGTGACAACGGGACGCCGATCAAGGGCGTGCCGGTGACCTTCACGGCCGAAGAAGGAAGTGGAAATGTACTGACCCCACAGCCGGTTCTCACCGACGAGGATGGCAATGCCAGCGCGAGCTGGGCCCTGCCGGAGGGGTCGGGGGCGTTCACACTCGACGTGTCCGTCCCGGACGCAGACAACCAGCCTCTCGAAACGAGTGATCCGCCAACGGGTAACGTCGCATCGACCCCGGACGTGGCGTTCGATCCGCAGTCGCTGACATTCACCGCGTTTGTGGGGAACTTCTTCAGCGACGGTTTCGAGGCTGAGACGCCAGCGTGGTCGTTTCCTGGCACCTCGTTCTGGAACATCAGCACCCTCAGGACGGGCGGGGTACCCATTCGCAACGCCGCGGTACCAGGCGGCTTCGTGAGTCTCGCGCCGGGTGACCTTTCGAACGGTGATCTCCCTGCACCGCTTTCCGGAAACTTTGCACTGTGGTACGGAAACTCGGCGATTACTAATCCGTCGACAGGAAACTTCATCGGCACCCAGATCTCCGGGGACGCTCTCCTGTCCGGCGGCACGTCCACCGCCTCAAACACTGGCGATGCACAATCACCTGTGTTCAGCATCCCAGCCAGCGCGCCCGCGGCGGTGCTCCGCTTCGACACCTGGTTCGAGATCGAGGGTGTGAACCCGGATGGCTTTGATATCATGTCCATCTGGGTCAAGGAGGGTGTCACGGAGACCTTTGTCGGTGCCTTGAATCCCTCGTCGCCGGGAGTGGGAGAATCTGACAAACCGTTCACCACTCAAGGCTATGATCTGGCACCGGCGTGGCAACAGAGGGCGTTCGACCTCTCGAGCTTCAAGGGGAAGACCATCAGCCTGATCTTCCGCTTCGAAACGAGGGACCCCGCATACAACGGGTTCCGTGGGTGGGTAGTCGACAACGTGAAGGTCAACACCGACCCGCTCCCGATAATCCTGCTGCGGATGGCACAACCCGCGCCTAGCAACGTCGAACCGCCACGGCGCACCCGCTGATGAGCTAGGGGGAAGTAATCCAGCAACAGAAAGGGGCGTGCTACGGCATCGCCCCTTTTTCTATGTGCTCGTCGGTATCGGGTCTTCTGACCCTGTGGCCGCTCGCGGCTCTATGAGGTTGCCGTCAGCTTACGAACCTCACGCAGGACCCGACGCTGGGCAGTCAAATCCTTGACTGCCAGGAAAATGGTATCATCTCCGGCGATGCTCCCGATCACCTCAGGCCAGGCCAGCCGGTCGAGCGCCACCGCGACGTGGTTGGCCTCCCCCGGCGGGGTATGGAGCACCACCAGCGCATCACCTGCCGTCTCCATCGTGAGCACCCCTTCACCCACCCGCTGCTCGTCCGGATCTTTCCGCGGCGCACGCGGCGGTGGCCGGCGGTAGGCGCCATCCACCTTGACCAGCCGTAGCGCCGCGATATCCCGGCTCACCGACGACTGGGTGACATCCCATCCCAGCGCGGTCAACGCCTCCGCCAGCTCCTCCTGGGTACGCACCGCCCGCATGCTGATGAGCTCGAGGATCTTGAGGTGGCGCTTGCGGCGGTCGGCGGTCACGGCAGCGGGGCAGCGGGGCGGCGGGACAGCGGGACAGGCCTGCCGACAAGCTTCCGAAGCGCTTGGTCGAACCGGCGCCGCTCGCGGGCGTTCCAGGAGCGTGACTGCCGGATCCGTTTCTTGAGCTCCGGGAGGCCGAGATTGCCCAGGCCGCCGGTGGAGCTCCGGCGGGAAATGATCCGCGCCGGGGGAGGCGGATCGAAGCTCTCACCCTCCTTGAGCGCCGCCGCCACTTCGTGATACGCCTTGCGGAACGGGCGGCCAGCTTCCACCCGCCTCATCACCTCGTCAGTCGCGAGTGCTCCGCCGGCCAGCGCTGCCTGACAGCGCTCGGGGTCTACGCCGAGCTTCGGCAGGGCGTGGGTGACGGCCTCCAACATTGCCCCGGTGCGATCCAGTCCCCGCATCAGAGGCTCTTTGAGCAGCTGGAAATCGCGGTGATAGCCGCCGGAGAGCTTGGCCTTGATCTGTAGTACCGCGAGCAGGTCGCCCTCTACCGCCGATGCCCGCCCGCGGGTGAGCTCGAAGAGATCGGGGTTCCGTTTGTGCGGCATGATACTGGACCCGGTCGCCAATTCGGCCGGAAGGGTCAGAAAACCGTACTCCTCCCCGCTGAACACGATCACGTCCTGCGACAGCCGGGCCACGTCATGTCCCAGCTGGGTACACCAGAACAGCACAGCGGCCTCGAGCTTCCCCCTTCCCCCCTGTACCGACGCCACGTTGACGTCCAGCCCGGAGAAGCCGAGCGCCCGAGCCACCACCGTACGCTGGAGCGGAAGCGGCACGCCGTAACCGGCCGCGCTCCCGAGCGGTGAGCGATCGACTCGGGCCCACAGGGCCGGCAGTGATTCCAGCGTGTCGAGCACACCTTCCGCCAGCGCGCCGGCCCAGAGGCCCACTGAAGACGGCATGGCTCGCCGGCCATGGGTGTATCCCGGCCAGAGCACGGCGCGATGCCGCTGCGCGAAATCCACCAGCGCGCCGGTCAGCGCCAGCGCCGCGGTGTGGGCCTTCAGCAGCTCGTCCTTGAGGAAGAGCCTGAGATCGCAGGCCACTTGATCGTTGCGGGATCTGCCGGTGTGCAGCCGCTCGCCGGTGCCCGGTGCCCGGCTGGTGAGCCAGTACTCCACCGCCGTGTGGACGTCCTCGTGCCGCTGGTCCAGCTTGAGGCGGCCACGCGATGTGGCGTTGAATACCTCGCGCAGGCCGCGGCGCATCTGGGCGTAGTCGGCGGCGGTAATCAGGCGGGCCGCGCGCAGTCCCTCAATGTGACCCAAGCTCCCCAGGACATCCCAGGACAGGAGTCGAGCGTCCCAGGTGCGGTCGTCACCCGTGGTGTACTCGAACAGCCGCTGGTCGGGAGTGGTGGAGCTCCAAAGCGTGCTCGGCCGGTCCATGTCGCTAGCCTCCGGAGAGGTAGGCGC
>JBDTUV010000336.1:0-3559 GCA_040007575.1 Gemmatimonadales bacterium | reverse complement strand
GAAGAAGAGCGCCTCGGACGGAAGCAGCATCGAACGCACTGTCAGCAGCCGCTCGGCCAGGTCGGGCGAGTCGAGCAGTGAGTCGGGTCCTTCCGTCGTCAGCCGGCGCTCCAGATACGCTCGGCGGTGGGCGGACCCTCGGCTCAGCAGCAGGACCACCAGCTGCAGGTCTGCCGCGGTCAGGCGACCTCGCGTATTTGCACGGATCATGACGAACCCTCCATCAACGAAGCTCGCATTGGAACCCGACCTGGACACCTCTACCGGTCTCGACCTCGTCCGCCGGCTCACTGCCTTCGGCCAGGAGGTGGCGGGCACTCTGCGCCGTGCGTCGGTAGTCGATCTGCTGGTCCGGCATGTCAGGGAATCGCTCGCTCCCAGCGAGATAGCGGTCGCCCTGTTTCAGCGCGAGGCCGAGACCATCGACTTCGTGCTCGGCTGGCCGCCGGGCCGGACCAATCCACGACCCTTGCTGGAACTCGCTACCCGCCGTGGACCCCTGCTTATTCAGGACGGACTCGATGCCATCCTAAGGGAGGCCGGCCTTACTTCGCCCCCTTTGACGGTTGGAAGCTGGTTAGTCGCGCCGTTCATCGCCAAAGGAAGGGTAACCGGGGCCATCGCCGCGCGCGGTGAGGCAGGGCGCTACCGGCCAGCCGACCTCGTGCTGCTCGAGGGGCTCGTCAGCCAGGCAAGCATTGCCCTCGAGAGCGCCCGGCTGGTGGACCTTCACGATGATGGTCGGCGGACATGGCAAGAAGTCGTGGACGCCATTTCCCCGGCGCTTTGCATCGTGGACCGAAGCGGGGCCATCCGGCGTGCCAACCGGGCCTTTGCCGACTTGGTGAACGCACCCCCCGCCAGCCTCATCGGACGGCCGTGGCAGGCGTTCATTCCACCCGAGTGGGCCACCGATCTTCAGCGTGCTCTCGATCAGCAAGGAGCGGGCCGGGAGGTGGAGCTGCGCACCGGCGAGCGGACCTATGCCGTTACCGCCGTACCGATTAGCAGCAACGACCGCAGCGCCGCAGTGCTCCTCTTCGACGACCAGACCGAGCGGCGACGATTGCAAGACCAGCTGATCCAGTCGGAAAAAATGTCGGCCATCGGGCAGCTAATTGCAGGCATCGCCCACGACCTGAACAACCCTCTGGCCTCGGTGCTGGGGTTCGCCGACTTCCTCACCGAAGTGCCCCACATCCCGCCCAACATACGAGAGCCGCTCACCGTCATTCGTGAGGAGGCCGAGCGGGCCTCGAGCATCGTCAGGAACCTGCTGGGCTTCGCCCGAAAGCAGGATCACCAGCGGCGCCCGACGGCGCTCAAGCCGCTATTGGATGGCACCTTCGTCCTGCTGCGCAACCAGCTCATGGCACACCGAGTGGAGTCTCGAATCGAGGTTGAGCCCGACTTGCCGATGCCCGATATCGACGCCAATCAGATCCAGCAGGTCTTCGTCAACCTGATCAACAATGCGGCTCAGGCGGTCGCCTCCACCGGCAGGCCGGGCACCATCGTCGTCCGGGCGCGGCGCTGGCTCGACGGGGTGGCCATCGACATCATCGACGATGGTCCGGGCATGTCCGAAGCTCTGGCCACCCAGGTCTTCGAGCCCTTCTTCACCACCAAGGCCGAGGGCGAGGGCACCGGCCTTGGACTGTCGATCAGCCAGGGAATCGTAAAGGAGCACGGTGGCCGAATCATGCTTTCGAGCGAGGAGGGCAAAGGCTCGACCTTCACGGTACAGCTTCCCATCTGCACCCGCGCCTCCGTCCCCGCGGCCCACGACACCACCCGTGCCCCAACCAGGCGGCTCCGGGTGCTCGTGGTGGACGACGAGCCCCATATCCTACATTACATGAGGGCGACGCTGGAGGCATGGGGGCATATCCCCGTAGTCGCCGGCGATGGTGAGGAGGCGCTCTCACGCGCGATCAATGAGCAGTTCGACCTGATCATCTCCGATCTTCGGATGCCTCGATACGGGGGCCGGGAGTTCTACGAGGAGCTCACCCGCCGGAACCCGCCGATGGCTGCGCGGCTGGTGTTTAGTACCGGGGACACGGTGCGCGGTGACACCCTCGCCTTCCTTGAGACTCTCGACCGTCCCTACCTGCACAAACCTTTCAGTCTCGCCGAGCTGCGTACTCTGCTGGCTGAGGTGGTGCGGGAGAGCGGGCCCCAGGCCGTGGTGCGCGACAGCGGAAGCTGGCCGGCAGACGTTCTACCCAGGACGTGAGCCCGCCCGTCGTCCACGTAGCTTCCGGTCGCGAGTGGAGGGGCGGTCAACGGCAGGTGTGGCTGCTCGCGGCTGCGCTCGATCGGAGCGGAGCCGACCAGGTCGTGGTGACGGGTACCGGCACCGAGCTGGCTCGCCGGCTCCAGTTCTCGGGCGTCAGGGTTCGAGCGGCCACCTGGCGGGCGGGATTGGATCCCCGGGCGCTATGGCCAATCCTTCGAGAGCTTCGCCGTCCGCACGCCGTTCTCCACGCTCACGACTCCCACTCCCTCACGCTCGCAGGGGTCTGTTCCTTCCTGACCGGGGCTCCACTCGTCGTGACCCGCCGAGTGATATTCCCCGTTCGCCATCCATTCTTCTGGCGGCGTGCCGACCGCGTCATCGTAATCTCCTCGGCGGTACGCGATGCCATGCTGGCAGCCGGGATTACGCCTGAACGCCTCGTTGTGATACCCGATGGCGTGGATCGCACCGAGTTCGACCTCTCCCCCCGCGACGGCGTCCGAACGTCACTCGGTCTCCCTCAAACAGGACAACTGGCTGTCAGCCTGGGTGGATTGTCGGCTGAGAAAGCCCAGTCCACACTCATCGCTGCAGCGGCGCTATTGGTCCGGGACTTGCCTGACCTCACCTGGGCTATCGTGGGCGAAGGGCCGCTCCGTCGGGACTTGGAGCGGGAGATCGCGGAGCGGGGCCTGCAAGGTCGAGTTCGCTTGCTGGGCCAGATGGACGACCCGCACCGAGCGCTCGCAGCGGCCGATGTCTTTGTGCTCAGCTCCACTTCCGAAGGGCTCGGCAGCTCGATTCTGGCCGCCATGGCGCTCGACATACCGGTGGTGGCGACCCGGGTTGGGGGTGTTCCCGACCTGCTCGGATCTGGCGGCGGCATCATGGTGGCTCCGGGGAATGCCGTCGAGTTTGCCGCTGCCGTGCGGAGAGTGCTGACGGACGTCGAACTGCGACAGAATCTGACCCGGCGGGCTCGAGAGGAGCTCCCTAACTTCTCCATCGGCGCCATGGCAGACCGGGTACTACAGGTTTATCGTTCGTGCGTCCATTCTCTTGACGGCTCATGATTTACGTCTGTATACCGAGTTACAACGAGGCCCCGACCATCGGGCTCCTCCTGTGGAAGATCCGCCAGGTATTTGCCGGGTTCCAACGGGAGTACCAGCTCCTGGTCCTGGACGACGGCTCAAGCGATGCCACCGCGGAGGTCCTGGAGCGGTACACCCGGGTGCTTCCGCTGAGCGTCACTCGCCACCAGGAGCGCCAAGGCTATGCCGATAGCGTCGAGGAGTTGCTGCGCCTGGCCGTGGA
>JBDTUV010000335.1:0-3560 GCA_040007575.1 Gemmatimonadales bacterium | reverse complement strand
AGCGCGCGATCTGGAAGTAGCGGTCGTACCCCGCCACCATCAGCAGCTGCTTGTAAATCTGGGGCGACTGCGGGAGTGCGTAGAACTCGTTCGGGTGGACCCGGCTGGGCACGAGATAGTCCCGGGCACCCTCCGGCGTCGGCTTAGTGAGAATCGGGGTCTCGATCTCGAGGAATTCCAGCGCCGAGAGGGTCTGCCGGGCGCGCTGCAGAAGACGGTGACGCAGCTGCATGTTGGCCTGAAGCTCTGGCCGGCGCAGATCCAGCACCCGGTGCTTGAGCCGGAGCTCTTCCGCCGGCAGCTCCTCTTTTTCCTTCCGGGCTACGGGAATCGCCGGCGTCTGGGCCGGGCCCACGACTTCCAGGCCAGTCACGTGGACCTCCACCTCGCGGGAGGTGAGGTTTGGATCGCGTGCGGGCTCCGGTCGCAGCTCGACCGTGCCACTGACGAGGACAACCGTTTCGGCACCGAGGCCGGCTGCACGCTCCATGACCTCGGGCGGCGTCCACGCAGGATTACAGGAGAGCTGCACCAGCCCTGCCCGATCTCGGAGGTCCACGAAGACCAGTCCGCCGAGATCTCTCCGCCGGTGGACCCAGCCGCCTAGACGTACCTTTTGGCCTACCTCGGCGCGGGTCAGCGCGCCACTGCGGTGCGTTCGAAATGCGGTGGCGCTCATGCTGCGGAAGCCTTGCCATAGAGACCGATCGGGCTCAACACGCCTCGGCGTCGAGCAGGACGTTGTAAAACTCGTCGGGCGTTGTCGCCTTGAACAGTCGCTGCCGAACATCCTCGTGCCGCACCAGCTTCGCGATCCGTCCCAGGACCTTCACATGCTGGCCGGCCGAAGCCTGGGGGCCAACGATCAGAAAGAAGAGCCGGACCGGCTCGCCGTCGATCGAGTCGAACGGCACCGGGTTTGGGGTCACGCCGCAGACCAGACTCAGCTCGGGTACGCCGGCCGAGCGAGCATGAGGAATGGCGACGCCGAACCCGATCCCGGTGCTCCCGTCTGCCTCACGCTTCTGAACCGCGCCGAGCACCTCTCCGTAGTCACAGCCCCAGCGATTGGCCAGCCGACGAGTCAGCTCAGCGATTACGCCGCTCTTGTCCCGAGCCGACAGAGGCATGACCACCTGATCGGGCGTCAGCAGCTCGGTCAGGAGCACGGCTTCGGATGGGATGGCATGGACTCAAACCTATACCGCGTGACGGGGTGGGGCAATGCATTAGTATAGTTGACGTTAGCTTATCTACTCAGGCCTGCGCCCGGGGTCCGTAAATCCCCGACACGGTCCCGGTCTCACCGTACTATTTTTCATCATGGCCACCTCACCGTCGGTCCTCCCCACAGCCCGAAATCTGCTCGACCTCACGCCGGAGCGCGCACGGGAAACCCTGGCCGAATGGGTGGTCCAACGCGGGCTGCCTTCATACCGGGCTGGGCAGATGCATCGGCGGCTATGGCAGGCGCCGGCCGAGAGCTGGGAAGGAGCCAGCGATCTTCCTGCTGCACTTCGGGCCGAGCTGGACCAGACGTTTCCCCTGCCACGCCTGGTACCCGACATCATCCAGCAGTCCGCCGACGGGACCCGAAAGTATCTCTGGCGGCTCGAGGATGGTGAGGCCATCGAGTCGGTCCTCATTCCGTCCGGCAGCCGGCGAACGTTATGCATCTCGTCCCAGGCCGGGTGTGCGCTCAAGTGCTCCTTCTGCGCCACCGGCCGGATGGGGTTCCGGCGCAACCTGACCCCCTTCGAGATCGCGGGACAGATGCGCGAGATCCTGCTCCGTAACCCCGACGAGAAGCCGACCAATGTCGTGTTCATGGGAATGGGCGAGCCGCTGCTCAACTGGCCGGCGGTGGATGCCACTCTCAGCATCCTCAACCACCCTGACGGCTTCGGTATCGGCGCCCGACACATCACCGTGTCGACCGTCGGGATCCTGCCTGGGCTGGCGGCTTTCGCCCAGCGCCCGGAGCAGTTCCGCCTGGCGATCTCGCTCCACGCGCCTACGTCGGCCCAGCGCCTGGCGATCATGCCGATCGAGAAGAAGTACGACCTCGAATCGGTCCTGAAGGCGGCGGAGGTGTTTCGCAAACGGGTGACGTTCGAGTACGTGATGATCGCGGGGGTCAATGACAGTGATACCGATGCCGCTCAGCTGGGCAAGCTGGCCCGCCGGCTCGGTGCGCTGGTGAACATCCTCCCGCTCCACCCAGGCGGAGCGCCGGATTTGACACCCACCACCGTGACCCGCATCCGTGCCTTCAGCCAGCGACTGCGCAATCAGGGAGTGGAAGCGGTCGTGCGGCGGAGCCGAGGACTCGACATCAACGCCGCGTGCGGGCAGTTACGGGTGGAGGTGGAGAAGAAAAGGCGGGGAGAAAAAGGCGTGAGCGGGGAAAAGACAGCGTGAGCGGGAAGGTGGCGTGATTGTCACCCCGAACGCAGTGAGGGATCGCGCGGTTCACGTCGCCACAAAGATCCCGGATTGACGTCTCATTAGACAATCCCTCGCTCTGCTCGGGATGACCCGAGACCCCGCTATCCAGTAGCACCGAAGCCGGCCGCAATGCAATTGATCGATAGCAAAAGCGCCGAGAGCTGCTCCTCCTGGGTCTTGTCTCCGCCGGATTCGCGGAACCGGCGCAGCAGCTCGATCTGCTGACGGCTCACCTGATTGATGGTGGGCAGCCGGCGAGCCAGCCGGCGGCGGAACCGGGGATAGCGCTCGGCCAGCTCCTTGCCGCCGCTGATTCGCAGCACCGCTTCCATGGTGCGATGATACTCCTCTTCGACCATGCCCAGGATGTTCGACCGCACCCCCGCATCGGGCACCAGCTCGGCATATTCCCGCGCGATTCCCAGATCGACGTAGGACAGCGTCTTTTCCACCTCGTCCACGATCAGCCGGAAAAGGCGGGACTCGGTGAACATCCGGTCCAGCAGGGCCGCACCCCGCGGACCCCGCACCTGGAGGAAGGTGAGGATCCCGCTGCCGACACCATACCACCCGGGAACGAAATGGCGATTCTGCGACCAGGCAAACACCCAGGGAATCGCACGCAGGTCGCTGAGCGAGCGAGCCCCAAAGCGTCGGGCAGGCCGCGAGCCCATGTTGAGCAGCGAGATCTCGTCCAGCGGGCTGGCAGCCTGATAGTAGGCGAACAGGTCGGGGTGATCCACCAGACCGCGGTACGAGGCCTGGGCGGCGCCGGAGAGCGCCTCCATCGCCTCGTCGAACTCGGTGGTGGGCAGGAGCGCCTTTTCCCGCTCTGACTTGAGCGAGTGCTCCAGCACGCTGGCCGCCAGCAGCTCGATCTGATACTGCGCCGTGCCGCGGTTGGCGTACTTGAATGACACGACCTCACCCTGCTCGGTGATCCGCATTCTGCCGTCGATGGAGCCCGCCGGTTGGGCCGCGATGGCCCGGCCGGTGGGCGCCCCTCCCCGGCTGACCGATCCTCCACGCCCATGGAAAAAGGAGATCGGCACTCCACTCTCGCGGCCCAGCCGGGTGAGCTTGATCTGGGCCTTGCTGAGCTCCCAGTTCGA
>JBDTUV010000334.1:0-3563 GCA_040007575.1 Gemmatimonadales bacterium | reverse complement strand
AGGAAGGCGATCGCGAGGTCCCGTCCGTCCTGCAGTACCAACACCCGGCGGTTCAAGGAGGAGTTGAAGCCGCGTGCGTTGACGTTGAAGTCGTTCACCCCGCTCTGGACCACATCCGCTCCGGGCACCGCCTGCAGGGCGAGCGGGGCCTGGCCCGTAATGGACGTGCTCTGGAGGACCTCCTGTGGGACCACCGAAATGGCGGCAGGAGCCTCGACAATCCGCTCAGGTCCGCGCGACGCTCCCTCGACTACCAGTTCGGTCAGCGCCACCGCAACCGGCTCGAGTCCCCCGTCTACCGTGGTCGTGCTGCCGGCATCGACGTTCACCTGGGCTTCGGTAGGACGGTAACCGAGCCATCGAAAGACGATCGTCTGAGGCCCCGCCGGCACCCGCCGCAGCGTGTACTTGCCGTCGGTTCCTGTCACCGTGCTCTGGCCGGTGCTCTGCACCGTCACCGACACGCTGGGAAGTGCGGAACCCTCACCTGTCCGGGTCACAGTCCCAGTGACTGTCCCCGTCTCCTGGGCACCGGCTGAGCGGGGGACCAGCGAGAGCAGGAAAAGGAAGGCCGCAAGGAAGAGACCGCGAGATGCGAACAGGAGTTGGGGCATACCGTCGTCCTCATCGGTGGTTGGCTGGGCGTGCCGCGGCGGCGGCGACCGCCGGGAGACTATGACTGCATTGTGTTCCGGACTGGGACGGAGAAGTACAAGAGTATACAGGCGGGAAAGGCATTCGCACCAGACGGGAAGGACCGTAGGCGGGGCAGCGGGGCGGCGGGGCAGTCACCCTCCTGCTGACGTACCCCACTTACCCTACTTCGAGAAAATACCCTCGCCCGACGGGCGGAGACGAAGACCCGGCCGCCCTCGCCCACCATCCGGGGCTTCCGACCACTCGGGCGCCTCGACTTCGTGGCCGCCGATCCGGACCCGGCCCGCCTCCAGCCGGATGCCTCGGTCTGCTTACTTTGTCAAGCTCGCTCCTGAACCGCTCCGAGCCTTGCGGCGGCAAACCACTCAGTAAGATCCTTCTCGCATGAATACTACCTTGGTCGGCTTCCTCATCGCGCTTCTTCTTCCCGCCAGGCTCCTAGCGCAGGAGATCCCGGGGGCCGAATACGCTGCCCGCCGCGATTCCCTCGCGGCACACATAGACAGCGGAGTCGTCATCGCGTTCGGGGCAACCGACCCCGTCGGTATCCGGCGCGGGACCCAGCTCGCGGCGTTCCGGTATCTGACCGGCTTCCTCGAGCCGAATGCGGCGTTGGTCCTGGTCAAACGAGGCGGCAAAGCCAGCGGGACTCTGTTCACCGCCTCCAGAGATTCGCGGCGAGCGCTGTACGACGGGTTTCCGCCGGACTCCGCAGTGCTGGCGCGGGAGACCGGCCTGGCGATTCGTTCGCTGTCCGCGCTGCGGCCGATGGTGGACTCGCTGGTCATGCAGGGCCTCCCGGTCTACGATCTGCGGGACTACGCCACAGCCGACGCCGCTACCCAGGATACGCTGACCCGGGGTGCGCGGTTCATTGCCGATCTGGTAGCCCTCTATCCCGAGATTGCAATCAGAGGGGCCCATCCCATCGTGGACACGCTTCGGCGGCGAAAGAGCCCCACCGAGCTGGCCCTACTGCGCCGGGCGATAAACATCACGGTGGCCTCGCTGAGACCGGCCATGGGATCGGCCAAGCCGGGAATGTGGGAGTACGAGCTGGAGGCGCTGATCGAGGGTGGGTTCCGGCGAGCCGGGGCCGACGGTCCCTCGTTCGGCTCGATCGTCGGCTCGGGTCCCAACTCGACCCAGTACCATTACGAGAGGAACGATCGCCGCATGCAGGCCGGCGATGTGGTCGTGATGGACGTGGGAGCCGCCTACCGGGGATACGCGGCGGACGTTACCCGCACTATTCCAGTAAGCGGGCGATTTACCCCAGCGCAGCGCGCCATCTACCAGCTGGTGCGGGACGCCCAGGCCGCATCCGAGCGGGTGGCCCAGCCGGGCGCATCGTGGCAGGCGTGGCGTGATTCCTCACGGGCCGTGGAGGCGCGCGGCCTGGCCCGGCTCGGCCTGATCGAGTCGCCCGACGCCACCTTCGATCCACCGTGGGCCGAGCGCTGCAAGACCGATCCGGTAAGCTGCACTCAGGCATTTCTGTACATGGCCCACGGACTCGGTCACGGCATCGGTCTAGAGGTGCACGATCCACCGCATCCCTGGATGGGCACGGGCAGCTTCCAGGTGGGAGACGTGTTCACCATCGAGCCTGGTATCTACATCAGTACTCGGCTCCTGGACATGTTGCCTGACACCCCGAAGAACCGGGCGATGATTGCCAAGGTGCGTCCGACCGTCCAACGCTATCAGAACATCGGGGTGCGGATCGAGGACGATTACCTCATCACGCCCGGCGGAGTGGAATGGCTGTCGCGTGCTCCGCGCGAGATCGCGGAGATAGAGGGTGCGCGCCGTTTGACCCGGGCAGTCATGACACGTTAGAGTTCTACTGCCGCCAGGGGCATCGTGGTGGGTGCACGATTGAGAAGACCCTTGGAACCTGATCCGGCTGATACCGGCGAAGGGAGCGCGGCGCCCGCGAACCCCTCGCGCCAGCGCTCGCTCCCGCAGACCGATTCACGGAGCGACTTGCGATGGCAACCCGAAGCAGAACCCCACGATCAATCAGACGAGTGAAGCATGCCCGGCTCTCAACTGCGGTCGGCGGGAGCTTCGCTGAGTCTTTTCCCAACTCTACCAAGGTGTACGCCGAAGGGGCCGAGGGAGTACGAGTTCCCATGCGGGAGATATTGCTCTCGGGAGGAGAGCCGCCGCTTCGGGTGTACGACACCAGCGGGCCGCAGGGGTTCGATGTCAGGAAAGGCTTGCCGTCGGTGCGGGCGGCGTGGATTCGAGCGCGATCAGTCGGGAGTCAGGAGTCAGGAGTCGGGGGTGAAAAGCGCAGAGATGCTCCCGACTCCCGACTCCCGACTCCCGATCGGGATGGGGTGCTTGTCCCCGAATCTCTCAGGCGCTCGGTCATCAAAGGGCGGGGCCCGATTACCCAACTGCACTACGCGCGACGGGGGGAAATCACTCCGGAAATGGAGTTCATCGGTTTACGGGAAGGGATGCCGGCGGAGTTCGTGCGCAGCGAGGTCGCCCGGGGCCGAGCCATCATCCCGGCCAACATCAACCACCCCGAGCTGGAGCCGATGGTCATCGGCCGCGGCTTCCACGTGAAGATCAACGCCAACATCGGCAACTCGGCGGTGACCTCCTCCATCGAGGAGGAAGTCGAGAAGCTTCGCTGGGCCACACTGTGGGGCGCCGACACGGTGATGGACCTGTCCACCGGGAAGAACATTCACGAGACCCGGGAGTGGATCATCCGGAACTCGGCCGTCCCCATCGGCACGGTGCCGATCTATCAGGCGCTGGAAAAGACCGGCGGAGTGGCCGAGGACCTCACCTGGGAGATCTATCGGGACACCCTCATCGAACAGGCGGAGCAGGGCGTGGACTACTTCACCGTGCACGCCGGCGTGCTGCTGCGCTACATCCCG
>JBDTUV010000333.1:0-3568 GCA_040007575.1 Gemmatimonadales bacterium | reverse complement strand
CTCTCCCTCCGGGTTGGCCTGCGGAGGATCGAGATGATGGAGTGGTAAAAGTCGACCTGTTCAGCGACACCGTCACCCGTCCCACCGCTCCCATGCGCCGGTTCATGTTCGAGGCGGAGGTCGGGGACGAGCAGCAACGCGAGGATCCCACCGTCAACCTGCTGCAGGACATGGTCGCCGACATCCTGGGCAAGGAGTCGGCGCTTTTTCTTCCCTCCGGCACGATGTGCAATCAGGTGGCCTTCGCGGTTCACTGCCGGGCCGGCGATGAGATCCTGCTCCAGGAGCTGGCCCATCCCCTGTTGTACGAAGCGGGAGGAGCGGCGGCTTTGGTCGGCGCGGTCTTCCGTCCGCTTTCGGCCCCTGGTGGTTTCTATACCGGCCCTCAGGTGACGGCCGCCATTCGCCCGGCCGTGCACTTCATGCCGAGGACCCGGGTCGTGTCGCTCGAGCAGACCAGCGCTTCCATTGGAGGAGTGTGCTGGCCTCTGCGGCAGATCGAGGAGGTGTGTGCCGCTGCCCACGCCGGCGGGCTGGTAGCGCACATGGATGGGGCCCGGTTCTTCAACGCCGTGGTTGCCAGCGGAACCTCGCCGCGCGCCTTCGCCGCACCGTGCGACTCCGTCTGGATCGACCTCAGCAAGGGGCTCGGCGCACCGGTAGGCGCGGTGCTGGCGGGTTCGCGGGACTTCATCGAGGAGGCGTGGCGCTTCAAGCAGCGCTTTGGAGGCGCCATGCGCCAGGCCGGCATCATCGCCGCTGCCGGCGTCTTTGCCCTCCGTCACCACGTCGACCGGCTGGCGGAAGATCACGAGAGCGCCCGGAGGTTGGCCTTCGGCCTGGCCGAGATCCCGGGGCTGTCGCTGGACCCGAAGCGAGTCGAGACCAATATCGTGATCTTCGACCTGAGCCGTGCCGGCCTATCAGGAGAGGACTTTGCCTCCCGGACATTGGCAAGCCACGGCGTGCGGTTCAGTGTGCTGGGGCCCACCACGGTCCGCGCGGTTACCCACCTGGACGTCCCACCGAACGGTATCGAGCGAGCGCTGGAGGCGGTGCGGGCCGCAGTTCGCGCCTGACTCCGGCACCGCCCCCCGCCCCGCCGACAACGAATCGCCGATAGCCAATAGCCAGCTCCTATCGTGTTTCATTCTGTTTCGCCCGTGCAAGCGTTTCAGCCCCGGCCGTCATTATGTGGCGATGCGAGACAATCACCGTCCCAAGCAAGACCTCGTGCACGAGGTCACCGGCCTTCGCAAACAGATCCTCGATCTGAAGGAGGCCATGGTGGCGCGGCGCCGGGTGGAAGACGCCCTCCGGAATGCCGAAGCACTGCTCCGATCGTTGACCGATGACGCCCCCGTAGGTCTCTGCCTCTTCCGGCGCGACGGCACTCCGCTGGCCGCCAATAGCCCCTTTGCCCGAATGCTGGGCTACGATTCTCCCGCGGAGCTGCAGGGTATCGGCGGGGTGCTGGGCATCTTCGCGACCCCCGACGAGCAGGCCCGGGTGCTGGGAGGCGCCTGGCCCGGGAACAGCTCTGTCGCCAACGCCTCATTCCGCCACAAGAATGGCTCCCGAGTATCCCTCGGCGCGCTGACGTCGGCCCGGGTCGACCACGAAGCGGTGACGCTCGCCGTCTACGACCACGGTCTCCAGGAGTAACGCCTCGTCTCAGCTTTTCAGCCCCGCCTCGCGTAACCCCGATCCTGAATCGAGCTCCACCCGAACCTAGCTTGGCCTCGCCGTCGGAAACCGCGCTCGCCGTCAGCGCTCGCGACCATTCCAAGGAGGAGCCATGCCCAACAGGATCAGTCTTACCGCCATCGCGCTGGCCGCGGTCGTTGCCGCCTGCGATCGGCCGGCGCCCACCGCAGTCAACGACGAAGCGCTTCCGGCGCCACTCAGCTCTGCCGCCGCCCAGCGAGCCACCGAGCGTAGCGCAATGGATCGGCTCGCCCGCCGGATGGCGCTGGCGCTGGCAGATCCGGATTTCAGAGTGTACCTCAAGGGAGAGCTGGACCGCTCGCCGATAGTAGAGCACAAGGTGCAGTTCCAGAGATTTCTCGCCCGTGCCGATCGCCGCGCGCTCCGCCTGCTGGCCAGGCAAAGTGCCGAGCCGGAGTCGGCCGTCCAGGCCGATGCCGCCGCGGCAATCCCGCTGGAGATCTACTTCCCGGTGGCGGCACATCGAGCCGCCTGGACCGGCGGCCCGGATATTCTTGTGGCCAGCGCACGGGAAGATCATGAGGCACCCATCGCCTACGATGTGAAAGGCCGGAGGCAGGTGCTTAGCCCTGATGCCCCTCCCTCCACCCCAGTGCTGGCCATCGTGCCGGTCGAGTCGGACTTCGGCCCCGAAAGCCCGGCTTCGTTCGCGGTCACACCGCCGCCGCCACCCCCTCCGCCCCCGCCGCCGGCCCCGGTGCCTCCCACGGGTCTGTACATGACGTATGCCCGCTTCGCCCAAGATTTTGAAGGTTGGTTTAAGGGCGACCCCGAATATGAGATCCACATTCTGGGCCAGGCCGGCACCAGTGACTCGCTGACCGACTACCAGTGCGCCGGGAAGCCAGCAGGGGGGTACTACAGCTTCGACCAGAATGACCTGACCTGGAGTGGCAAAGTCCTGCTGTTCAGCCAGACACAGCTGAACAACTACAGGGCTGCTCATCCGAACCAGAACTTCAGGATCATCGCCGTGGAAGACGATGACACCGGCTGCGTAATCAAGTTCGACGCAAACCGGTTCAGGAACCTCATGCTTACCGTTCAGACCCAGTATCCCAATCTGACCGGCAGCAAGGACACCACGAGCGGCACACTCGGGAGATACATCAAGCGGGCCAACGCGCTTCAGAAGATTCTACGAGCCGTCTACTCCTTCTTCACGACACAGGATGACTTGATTGGCAACGCTATCGAAGATGTGGTGGTCGGGCAGTTCTACCCCGGCGCAAACTGGGCCATCAAGGGTGAGAACAATGTCACCAACGGCTGGATCAAACTGGAGATGCGCTGAGCTATGAGGCCCTCATTCCTGCACGAGCTGCTTATCGTCCTGTGCATTGGCTCAAGCGGATGGCGTTCGCCGCTGTTGGGACAGTGGCGCGTAGGCGTTGAGGTGGGGTCCGCTCGCTTCTGGGGCGGGTCCCTCGATACCGGCGGCGACCATACCTCATTCAGGCCCTATCGGCCAACTACGTTTGGCATAGGACTGGAACGCCAGATCGGCCGCTACGCCGTCGGACTGCAAGCGCACTATGCACAGGCCAGCCTGGCGCTGGAGGGCCCCGAGGCTACAGTCTCGGCGGAAGGGGCTTTCACGATCGTGAGTATCTCACCTGAAATGACCGTCCGAATAGCGACGCTGGGGCCCGGCAATCAGCTCCGACTGCATGCCGGACCACTGTTCGAGCTATGGGACATTATTGACCAGGGCGCACGTTCGCGCTTCGGAGCTCAGAGTTCTGTCTCACTGGACGTACCTTTGGGGCAGCGTTTCAGCGGAGTGGTGCTCGCCGGTGCGGCGGTTACGTCCTCGCCTTTCAAGGAGGGGGAGCTCGAC
>JBDTUV010000332.1:0-3568 GCA_040007575.1 Gemmatimonadales bacterium | reverse complement strand
AAGATCCCCGCTGGCCCAACCGGGACCGCTTCGTGCTCTCCAACGGCCACGCCTCAATGTTGTTGTACAGCCTGCTCCATCTCACAGGAGTAAAGGCCGTCAACCGGTCGTACGAAGAGGTAGGGGGCCAGGCTGTGACCTTGGATGACATCAAGAACTTCCGCCAGGCGGGGAGCCACTGCCCGGGTCATCCCGAGTACGGCATGACCTCGGGCGTCGAGGCCACGACCGGCCCATTGGGGCAGGGGGTGGCAATGAGCGTCGGTATGGCAGCGGCCGGCCGCTGGCTCGGCGCCACCTACAATCGCGCCGGCTTCGAGCTATTCGACTACAACGTCTACGCCCTGTGCGGCGACGGTGACATGATGGAAGGCGTTGGCTCCGAAGCCGCCTCCCTGGCCGGGCATCTCAAACTCTCCAACCTGTGTTGGATCTACGACAACAACCGGATCACCATCGAGGGGCCGACCGATCTCACATTCACCGAGGACGTCGCCGAACGGTTCCTGGCGTATGGCTGGAGCGTGACCCGGGTGGGCGACGCCAACGATCTCGACATGCTGACTCGGGCGTATGAAACGTTCCTCGCTACGCCCGACCGGCCGACCTTGATCATCGTCGACAGTCACATCGGCTACGGCGCTCCCCACCGGCAGGACACCAAGGAGGCCCACGGCGAGGCGCTGGGCGTCGATGAAGTTCGCCTGGCGAAGGAATTCTATGGGTGGGATCCCGACGCGCAGTTCCTGGTTCCGAGTGGGGTCCGGGAACACTTCAAGGCGCACGTCGGCCAGCGGGGAGCGACCGAGCGCGCGGAGTGGAACAAACTGGTTGCGGCGTACCGGAAGACGTTTCCCGAGGCGGGTCTTCAGGTCGATTGCCTGCCCGAACGTACGCTGCCGCCCGACTGGGATCGTGACCTCCCGGTCTTTCCGGCCGACCCGAAGGGTGTCGCCGGCCGCGATGCCTCGTCCAAGGCGCTCAACGCGATCGCATCCCGAGTCCCCTGGCTGCTCGGTGGGTCCGCGGACCTGTGGCCCTCGACCAAGACCCGGCTCACCTTCGAGGGGGCGGGCGAATTCCAGGCTCCAGGTCACGGGGGAGACTACGGCGGGCGCAACTTCCACTTCGGCGTCCGCGAGCACGCCATGTGTGGCTTCACCAACGGCATGGCGCTGTCGTGCCTCCGGCCTTACGGGTCGAGCTTCCTGGTGTTCACCGACTACTGCCGCGGCGCGCTCCGGATCAGCGCGCTGATGGAAGTGCCCGTGCTGTACATCTGGACCCACGATTCGATCAACCTCGGGGAAGACGGACCCACCCATCAGCCGATCGAGCATCTGGCGTCGCTTCGAGCCATGCCGGGAATGATCGTACTGCGGCCGGCCGACGCGAACGAGGTCGTCGAGGCCTACCGGGTCATCCTCCAGATCAAGGATCGGCCGGTCTGCCTGGTCCTCTCGCGCCAGCCACTGCCCACCTTCGACCGTACGGTATGCGGCGCGGCGAGCGGCGTAGCAAAGGGCGCCTATATCCTGGCGGAGGCGCCCTCCGGAAAGCCCGACGTGCTGTTGCTCGCCACCGGTAGCGAGGTGTCGCTCTGCCTCGAGGCCCGCGAGCGGCTGAAGGCCGAGGGGATCGGTGCCCGGGTGGTCAGCCTGCCGTCGTGGGAGATCTTCGAGGAGCAACCGGAGGAATATCGCGACAGCGTGTTACCGCCGGAAATCGAAGCCCGGGTTTCGATCGAGGCTGCCTCGACCTTCGGCTGGGCCAAGTTCACCGGCCTCAAGGGCACGATTCTGGGGATGCGCACCTTCGGCCTGTCCGCACCGATGCAGGTCGTGGCGCAGCACTTTGGGTTCGAGCCCGACCACGTCGTCACCGCGGCACGGGAGCAGGTGACCGCCGCTAGGCGGTCATCCCCTCACAACGTTCGGGGCAGGCTCTGAGCGAAGCGAAGGATCTCTCGAAGTACAAGCAGCAGGCTGCCGAGCGAGCGGTTGAGCTGGTCGAGTCCGGCATGACCGTCGGGCTCGGCACCGGCGAAACGGCGACCTACGCCATTCGGCGCCTCGGCGCGCTGATCCGCGCCGGGGAGCTGGAGGACATCCTCGGCGTGCCTACCTCGCTGGCAACCGCGGCTGAAGCGGTGCGGATGGGAATCCCGCTGCTCGAGGAATCCCGTGCCAGCCCGGTACACATCACCATCGATGGCGCCGACGAGATCGATCCCGCCCTGAACCTCATCAAGGGCCGAGGAGGCGCCCTTCTCCGGGAGAAGATCGTGGCGCAGGCGAGCCGCCGGGTGGTCATCGTGGCGGACGAGACCAAGCTCTCCCCGATGCTGGGCACCCGGCGGATGCTGCCGGTCGAGGTCGTGGCCTTCGGCTGGCGCTCCCAGGTGGAGTACGTCCAGACCCTGGTTCCCCACGCGCAGATTTTACTCCGCACCGGGTCCGATGGCGCCCCGTTCGTCACCGACCAGGGAAGCTTCATCCTCGATTGCACCATCGGGCCGATTGAGCGACCGCGGGAGCTGGCTGCGCAGCTTCAAGCTCGGGCCGGCGTGGTTGCCCACGGACTCTTCCTGGGCCTCGCGACCGACCTGATCGTCGCCGGCCGGTCGGGAGTCGAGCACCGGATGCGCGGATGATCGAGATCTTCCCGGGGCCGGAGGCGCTGGCGGATGCGGTCGCGCGGCACGTCGTCGCCCAGGCCGCCGGCGCCATCGCCGCGACCGGACGATTCACTCTCGCACTCGCGGGCGGGGCCACCCCGCGCGACGTGTATGCACTGCTCGCGACCGAGGCCTTCGCGCATCGCGTGGAATGGGGACTAGTGCATGTGCTCTGGGGTGATGAGCGCTGCGTCCCGCCCGGCGATCCGCGGAGCAACTACCGCATGGCGAAGGAGGCGCTGCTCGACCGGGTGCCGATTCCGGCCGGCCAGATTCATCGCATGCGTGGCGAGGACGATCCGAGGCAGGCCGCCGCCGAGTACGAACGCGAGCTTCGCGCCCTGCTCGGCGGCGCTGCCACAGAGGATCCGCCCACCGTTGGGCTCGACCTGGCGCTGCTCGGCATGGGCCAGGACGGGCACACTGCCTCGCTCTTTGCCGGCCAGGCCACGCTGCACGAGACCGCGCGTTGGGTGATGGCGGTGTGCGTCCCCGAGCTGACGGTGTGGCGGATTACCCTCACGCCGGCGTTACTCAACCGGGCCAGAAACGTCACCTTTGTCGTGTCGGGCACGAGCAAGGCCAAGCGCCTCCAGGAGGTGCTAGAGGGACCATTTACGCCGGAGGTACTGCCGGCACAGGCTATTCAGCCAGCCCCGGGACGGCTCACCTGGATGGTGGACGAGGCGGCCGCCAGCCGGCCTCGACCGGAACAGCTCCGAGCTGATTAGCGCGACTTCACTCCCTGAGCGCCACCGCCGCGTTGAAGGCGGATTTACCGCCCAGCGCCTCTCGGCGTATGTTCCGGCATACAGATCACAGAGGTATTGCGGGAGCAGCTCCCCGGTAGCCCCGATGAACCCGACTTCAGACTTCTTTCCGGCCAGCTTT
>JBDTUV010000331.1:0-3587 GCA_040007575.1 Gemmatimonadales bacterium | reverse complement strand
CAATGGGAATGAACTCGGAGGGCAGGAGAAGCCCGAGCTCGGGGTGCCGCCAGCGGAGCAAGGCCTCGGCCCCCACGACGGTGCCGGTGTATGCGTCGACAATGGGCTGGTAGTGCACCTCGAACTCGCTGCGGTCGAGCGCGCGGCGAAGGTCGTTCTCCAGCGTGAGCCGCTGGAGTGCGGTTGTGGTCATTGACTTGGAGTAGGTCTGGTAGCTGTTACCGCCCTGCTCCTTGGCCTTGTACATGGCCGTGTCGGCGTGCATCAGCAAAGTATCGAGATCCTCGCCATCGAACGGGTAAATGGCGATGCCGATGCTCGCGTTGATGAAGATTTCGTGGGTCCCGACCCGAATCGGGTGCGCGAAGCTGCTGATGATCCGCCGGGCGAGCTTCGCCGCGTCCTGGGGATCGTGCAGCCCGGGCATGATGACTGTGAACTCATCACCGCCGAGACGGGCCACCTCCGGAGCGAGGGTGGCGAAGGCAGGTCCCACCTCGTCCTCCCGCTCGCGGCAGCAGGAACGCAGGCGTGACGCGACATGGCGCAGCAGCTGATCGCCTACCTCGTGGCCGAGGGTATCGTTGATCCGGCTGAAGTGGTCGAGGTCGATGAAAAACGCGGCCACGAGCTTCTGGTTTCTACTGGCTTGCTCCAGGGCGTACGCCAGGCGCTCCTTGTACGACAGACGGTTGGGGAGACCGGTAAGGCTGTCGTAGTAGGCGAGCTCGCGCACCTGATCGAGCATGCGGGCGTTGGCCAGAGCCACGGCCGCCTGGTCGGCCAGGCGGCGCATCTGCACCCGGTCTTCCTCGGTGGGCACCAGATCGAATCGCTCGCCCAACGCGATAATGCCCGAGAGCTGTCGCTGGTACGACAGCGGAAGTACGACGAAGGATGTCGCTCCCAGCTCCACCAGCGGCTCGAGGTAGGCCGGCACGGTCTCCCCGCTGCCCAGCTCGAGCACCTCGGGCCCCGTCAGAAGTGTCTGCACGTCCTGCCCCCGCATCCCGACGCGCGCGACATGCCGCAGCCCGGACGCGTAATCCTGGATCACGCTGGTGAGTGATTTGGAGCTGTCCGGGACTCCAACGGTCACGCTGACTACGCTGCAGGGGAACACATCCCGGATACGAGCCAGTATGGTGTCCACGATGGTGGTGGCATCCGTCGCCGACAGCACCGCGCGGTCGATCTCGGCGGCCGTTGCCAGTGCGTTGAACTGGCGGCCCAGCTGAGTGGCCATGGTATTGAATGAGGCTGCCAGCTGCTCGAACTCGTCCCGGCTGGTGACGGTGACCCGGCTGGCGAAGTCGCGCTGGGCAATCCGGCGGGTGCCCTTCTGCAGCTCCTCGAGCGGCAGGACGCTCCGGCGTATCTGGCTCACGCTGAGGAGCAGTACGATCAGACTGGACAGCCCCACGACCACGAGGAAGGTGTTGGTGAACTCCACCATCGGCTCCAGCACCTCATCCTTGGACTCGGACAGCACCACTCGCCAGGGCTGGGCGGCGAAGGCTTCAGTCATCCTGATCTCGGACGAGGCGGACAGGTATGACTGGTCCGCCGAATCGATCACCACGCCCGGGTCCTGGGTCCGATTCGCGGCGGCCGCCAGGGGCAGCGTTCTGGCCGAGCTGAAGATGACGTGAGCCGCGTCGTCCAGCACCGCCACGCGGGTGGTCGGCGAAGGCATGCTCTGGTCGAGCGTGCCCCAGAGATACTCGGGGCTGGCCTCTCCGACGAACGTGCCACGCACCTCGTTGCGGCGGACGAGCCGGCGCAGCAGGTAGATCCTGGGCGGCTCGCCTGTAGGATGCTCGGTCACGATCAGTGGGAGACCCAGCCTCAGGTCGGAACTGTCTCGCGGCGTCAGTCTGGGCCGTCGGGCAAGACGGCCGAAGATTTCGAGGCGCTTTCCGTCATCGCCAATGAACTCGACGGCAACGAATCGCTGCCGCGCGAGTAGATCGAGACCCGCAATTAGGGCCTGACTCGCCGCGATAAGCTCGGCGCGAGAGGGTGCGGGGCGAGACGGAATCGCGCTCGGAACACGATCCAGTATGATCCCACCCATGGCCAGGCGACCATCCAGGTTCCCGGTCTGGGTCTGGTTCCCGGGGCGGGGCGCGACCGGGGGCTTCGGCTTTGGAGCCGTCTTGGGCTTCAGCTTGGAGGCGTTCAACTGGAGTATTGCCTGCGGTGGGATACTTCTCAGGGTAGCGTCGAGCAGCAGAAGGCGCTCGAAGATCGCCTGGCTGAGGGCGGCGTTGGCCTGCTGCAGCCGGCTTTCGCTCTGGCGATAGAGTTGCTGTTTGACGTGCCGGTACGACAGGGCGGCGAGCACCGCCATGGGTACAAACGCGCATCCCACGAACAAGGCGAGAAGCCGGCGACCGAACCTGCTGCGCAGCGGTGTCGACGGAAGAGTCACATTCTTGCTCGTGTGGATGGCTAATCGATTCAAACGTGGCCGCAGCCTTCCCGTACCGAGCAAGTGTTATGCCCCTGAGACACCCCCCTAAGCATTGGTTTTAAGTGACTTAGCCCATGTCTGAAGAAGAGGATTGCCGCCCTATCACGCGTTTCGCCACCCGCCCGCGACCGGGTAGGAGGGATCGACCGGAGAAAAGAGGCCGAACGCGTCGAGCCGTTGTCGCAGAAGTCGAACGTGATTGGCTGTAACGTGGCCCTGCCGGCCCCCTTCACAGGCAGCGCCGCGGACCCCCACCACATCAGGGCCGGCTGCGGCAACCGCATCGATATCCTCCACCCTCAATGCGCCGGCCAGGGCGGTGAGCAGGCCTTCACGGCGGGCGGCCGTCACCCATGTGGCACACGCGGGAGGAGCCCGCCATCCCAACAGGCCGATGCCGTCTTTGGTGTGAGTGTCCAGCAGAACACCCCCAGCCCCGGCGCGCCGAGCGCAGCCTAGGATGAGCTCGGGCGGAAGAGTTTCGGCGCGCTCGGCATCGGCGTAGGCAACGGCTATGACAAGCGCGGCCGACCCCCTGTCGGCCAAAGCAACGACACCGGTTGCGAGCGTCCTGGTCACGATCTCGGGCGAGCGCACGCCGGCAAAGCCGAGCTTCAGATAGGTCGGCCCCGGTCTCGCCGGCAGCTCGAGTGAAGCGATGGCCCGGATGACTTCATCGGGACTGCCCAGATCCCCCAGCGCTACGCTGAAGGGACATTCGGGAGGGACCCGGGTCAGCATCTCGGCCAACGTAGCGGGCGACACTGGTCCCAGGGAACCGCGGGCAGGCTCCTTGGCATCGATGATGTCCGCACCCCCCTCGAGTGCGGGCCCGACCTCCGCGGCGGACCGGACGCTCACCAGCAACCGCATGACCCGCTCCCTTGTAAGATGCTAAGGCGCTGATATGTTAGGATTTAAGAAGTTATCACCGGATGGGTTCGGAGGGGAGGCGGAGGAGTGCTGGACCACAAGGTCGTCCTGGTCACCGGAGCGTCGAGCGGAATCGGTCGCGCCATCGCACTCCGTTGCGCGAGGGCCGGGGCCGACGTCGCTATTACCTACCGCGGCAATGAGGCCGGCGCCGAAGCAACAGCAGGGGAGATACGAT
>JBDTUV010000330.1:0-3594 GCA_040007575.1 Gemmatimonadales bacterium | reverse complement strand
CTCGATCTGGCTCCGGTGCTCCGTGAGCTGCTGTTCGATCGTCTGCGGACCGTGGTGCTCACCAGCGCCACGCTGGCGGCGGCGGGTGAGTTCACCTTTCTGGAGTCGCGGCTCGGCTTGAGCGGGGAATCCTCACCGGTCACGGTCCGGGAGATCTTCGCGTCGCCGTTCGACTATCCCTCCCAGTGCCTCTTCGGTGTGCCCAACGATCTGCCCGAGCCCAGGGAGGACGAGCCGGCCCATGGCGCGGCGGTGGTGCAGGTCGTGACCGACCTGGCCTACGCTTCGGACGGCGGCATGTTCGTGCTGTTTACCAGCCATGCCGCCCTGAGGCGGGCTGCCCAGGAGCTCCGAATCGCGCTGGGAGACCGCTGGCCAATTCTGGTCCAGGGCGAGTCATCCCGGGACATCCTGCTCCGCCGGTTCCGCGAGATGGAGAACGCCATCCTGCTGGGCACCGATTCGTTCTGGGAAGGTGTTGACGTGCCGGGCCGGGCGCTCCGCACTCTGGTCTTGAATAAACTACCTTTTAAAGTCCCCTCGGAGCCGATCACAGCGGCGCGTCTTGAGCGCCTGGCCGAGGAGGGACTCGACGGGTTCATGAGCTACCTGCTTCCCCATGCCGCGCTGAAGTTGAAGCAGGGGTTCGGCCGCCTGATCCGGAGTAGTCAGGACACCGGAGTGGTGATCCTGCTCGACAGCAGGGTCGTCACCAAGCGCTACGGTCCGTTGCTGCTGAGCGGCCTTCCGCGAGCCGAGCGAGTGGTAGGAAGCTGGGCCCAGGTTCGCACCAAGTGTGAGGACTTCTTCGCCCGCCAGAGCTCGCCCCGAGCAATCGGGCGAGGGGGCATCGGAGCGGCGGTATGATGCCCGTGCGGCCATCGAAGATCATAGGCATCGGGCGGAACTACCTGGAACACGCCCGGGAGCTGGGGAATGAGATACCCGCGGTGCCGATCCTTTTCTTCAAGCCGACCACGGCTCTCATCCCCAGTGGCGAGGCCATCCTGCTCCCGAGCGTCTCCACTCGAGTGGAGTTCGAGGCCGAGATCGGCGTGGTCATCGGGAAGCGGGTGCGGAATGTGGACTCGGCCGCGGCCGAGCGGGCCATCGGCGGGTTCGTGTGCGTGAATGACGTCACCTGCCGCGATCTCCAGAAGACCGATGGACAGTGGGGACGGGCCAAGGGCTTTGACACCTTCTGTCCGGTGGGGCCGAAAGTCGCCAACGGACTCGACTGGCGTACGCTGGAGGTGATCTGCCGGGTGAACGGGGTCCAGCGTCAGCGGGCCCGCTCGACCGACATGGCCTTCTCGATTCCCGAGCTGATCTCGTTTCTGAGCGGCATCATGACGTTGGAGCCCGGAGATCTCATCGCCACCGGCACGCCCGCCGGAACCGCGCCGCTGCACAACGGTGACGTGGTTGAAGTGGAGATCCCCGGAGTGGGAATACTGTCCAACCCCGTTCGCGACGCCGAGAACCCATGATCAGCTTCAGCCAGCGGCTCGAGAGCCTGCCCGGGTACCCCCTGGCCGAGATCCCGGCCATCAAGCGGCGCCTCATCGAAGCCGGCATGGACGTCATCGACCTCGGGGCGGGCGATAACGACACGCCTCCCCCCGAGGTCGCCGTGGAAGCGATGCGGGCGGCCGTTCGTGAGCCCGCGCTCAGCAAGTATGGATTTCAGCAGGGACTGCCCGAGTTCAGGCAGGCCGCCTCGCGCTGGATGGAGCGCCGGTTCGGTGTCGCGTTCAACCCGGCCACCGAGACGCTCCCCCTGATTGGCTCGAAGGAAGGGCTGTCGCATCTCCCCCTCACGGTGATCAATCCGGGGGACGTTGCCATCGTGCCGGAGCCGGGCTACCAGGCCTACCTCGGCGGCGCACTCCTGGCCGGCGCGGAGCCCTACATCGCCCCGCTGCGTCCGGAGAACGGGTTCCTGCTCCGGCTCGACCAGATTCCCGAGGAGGTCCTGCGGCGGGCCAGGATCGTCTTCGTGAATTATCCCAACAACCCGACAGCGGCGGTGGCCACCCCGGAATATCTTGAGCGGACGGTGGCCATCTGCCGGGCGCACGGGATCCTTCTGGCGTACGACAATGCCTACTGCGACCTGACCTTCGACGGATATCGCGCACCAAGCATTTTCGAGTTCGCGGGAGCGCGCGACGTGGCGGTCGAGTTCTTCTCCTTGTCGAAGAGTTATTCGATGACCGGTTGGAGGCTGGGGTTCGCGGCCGGCCGGGCCGAGCTCATCGGGGCGCTCACCCGAGTCAAGTCGTACGTCGATACTGGCCCGTTCCTGGCGGTGCAGAAGGCGGGGGCGGCGGCGCTCGATCGGGGCGAGACCCTGGTGGAGCCGATCCGGGCCGAGCTCGAGCGCCGAAGGGACGCCGCAGTCCTCGCCTTGCGGAAGGCCGGGTTCAGCGTGGAGTCACCCCGAGCGGCCATGTATCTCTGGGTCCCCTTGCCCGCAGGCGTGCCGTCCGCGGTGTTCGCCCGGAAGGCACTGGAGGAGCTGGGTGTCGTAGTACTGCCGGGAAGCGGATTTGGGCCGGCCGGTGAAGGCTTCTTCCGCATTGCACTGACGGTCGGGGCCGGTCGGCTGAGCATCGCGGCGGAACGTTTGGGTCGCGCGCTTGAGGCCGCGCGCAGAGGCGCACTTGCCGCGACAGTTTGAATTCCATCTCCGGCAGCGTCCGCCCTGGCCCTGGATTGCCATCGCGGTCAGCCTTGTGGTGCACTCTCTCCTGCTGTTTGGGTGGGTCACCGGGCGGCTCCCGACCGTCCCCCGCTTGCCTCGCCAGCTGATCGTCATTTCTCAGCCGGCGGACGGTCCCGAGCAGACCTCCATGCGGTACCAGCTCCCCGAGCGGGTGGGAGAGCAGGGGACCAGCGAAGTGCCCGCTCCCCGGCGCCCGCGCGGCGAGCGGCTGCGAGCGACCAGGCCGGAGCTGCCCACGGTACCGGAAGCCGTCACCGTGCTGCCCAAACCGGAACAGCGGGAATTACCGATGTCGGACAGCGGCAGTGCCCCCAGCGCGGTGGCTCGGGCATCGCGGATCGGTCCCGGTCTGGCGGAAGGCAGACTCTGGGTCCGTCCGCTGCCGTTGCCCCCGCGAGATCTGGCGCAGAAGCTCACCCGCAACAAGGCAGAGCTGCTGGATAGTGCCGTCTCCACCATCGTGCAGGCATACCTGGACTCAATCGCCGATGATCCGGCCAGCAAGAATGTGGGAATGCCGAGTTGGACTACGGAGGTTGCCGGCAAGAAATTCGGGATCGATTCGAAGAACATCTACATCGCGGGGCTCAAGATTCCTGCCGCCGTCCTGGCACTACTTCCAATCTCGGCCGGCAACATCGATCAGAACCGCGCGTACAACCATCTGATGGGCCTTCGCACCGACTTGCTCTATGCCGCACAGCGGGCGGAGACGCTGGAGGAGTTCAAGCAGGCCATCCGGGAAATCCGGCTTCGCAAGGAGCGCGAGCGCGAGTTCCAGAAGAACCAGCGCACCGCTCCGCCACCCGAAACCCCGGCCACGCCTTGAAGCTCGTCGATACCGAGGAAACCGTGGTGCTCGTCAC
>JBDTUV010000329.1:0-3603 GCA_040007575.1 Gemmatimonadales bacterium | reverse complement strand
CAGGCATTCCAGCGCCGACTCGGCTCCGCGGAGGACGTACACATCCACCAGCGAGACCCGGACCGAGGTCACGGCTTCCACCGGGCGAACGCCGACAGCAGCTCGATTCCCGCCTGCTGGGATTTCTCCGGATGAAACTGGGCGCCGATGACGCTTCCCCGCCCCACCAGAGTTGGAAAGACGCCGCCGTAGTCGCCGGTTCCGAGCACCGCCTCCTCCGGCAACGCGGTGGGATGGTAGCTGTGCACGTGATAGAAGAACTGGGGCGAGTCGCCGAAGGCGGAGCCGAGCAGGGCATGGCTGCGTCCGGATTCGGTCAGATCGACCCGAGCCCAGCCGACATGCGGAACATGGAGACCGTTGGAGAACCGCCGGACTCGTCCGGGGAGCAGGCCCATGCCTCGGGCCTCAGGCGCCTCTTCGCTCATCTCGAAAAACAGCTGAAGGCCAAGGCAGATGCCCATGACCGGGCGCCCGGCGCCGGCCACTTCCCGAACGGCTTCACCGAGCCCGGTGGACGTCAGGGTCCGCGACGCTTGTCCGAAGTTGCCAACGCCCGGAACCAGAACGCGCTCGGCTGCGCGTACTTGGTCAGGATCGCTGGTGAGATCCGCCTGGTGGCCACCGGCGCGGAGTGCGCGCACGACGCTCGCGAGATTGTTCACCCCATAATCGACCACGGCGATCATAGCGTGCCCTTGGTCGACGGGACTCCCGTCACCCGGGGATCCAGCACCGTCGCAGAATCGAGGGACCGGGCAAAGGCCTTGAAGGCCGCCTCGACGATATGGTGCGGGTTGTCTCCCCGGATCAGATCGAGATGCACCGTCAGCCCCGCGTTGAGCGCCAGAGCCCTGAAGAACTCCGGGGTGAGAAAGACATCGTAATCGCCCAGCATCTGCCACTTCGGAATATCGATGTGGTACGACAGGTAGGGCCGTCCCGAGACGTCTACCACGCAGCGCACCAGCGCTTCGTCGAGCGGCACCATCGAGTCGGCGTACCGGCGAATCCCGGCCCGGTCACCCAGCGCCTCGGCGATGGCCTGGCCGATTACGATGCCAGTGTCTTCGACGGTGTGGTGCCCGTCCACGTGCAGGTCGCCCCGGGCCTCGACGGTCAGATCCAGGAGGCCATGCCGGGCAAAGGCCTCGAGCATATGGTCGAAGAAGCCGAGCCCGGTTTTCACCCGGGCCTCGCCCTTTCCATCCAGATTCACCCGGACGTGGAGATCGGTCTCCTTGGTCTTGCGGGTGATCTCGCCTACACGGGGCATGTCATCGCTCGGGTCCGAGGATCTGCTTTAGCGCGTCGATCACCGCATCCATGTCCTCAGACGTCCCAATAGAGATCCGCAAGCACTCGGACAGCTGCGCCAAGTCGGAGACGTCACGAATCAGGATGCCGTGCTCATCCCGAAGCCGACGGAAGAGCTCCTTCGCCGGAAGGCTTTGGGAACGCACCAGCACGAAGTTCGCTGCCGTCGGGTACACAACAAGGCCCGGAACATCGCGAAGCCGGGCGACGAAGTGGTCGCGGACCTCGATCACCTCGCGGGTCCGCGCGGCGAGCATCGGCGCGTTATCGAGAGCCGTGCGGGCGGCGGCCAGGGTCATCAGGTTCACGTTATACGGGAGCTTCCCCTTGGCAATCTCGCGCGCCACCGCCGGGTGAGCCAGCGCCAGGCCAAATCGCAGCCCGGCCAGGCCCAGTGCCTTCGAAAACGTTCGTAGCACCACGAGCCTCGACGACTGCGCCAGGAGCGGGATAGCGCTGGGTCCCCCAAAGTCCTGGTAGGCCTCATCGCAGACCACCAGAGCCTCGGTTTTAGACAGAATGCGCTCGACCCCTCCTTCCGGCAGGGCCGAGCCGGTAGGGTTGTTGGGTGAGTTGATCACGATGATCCGGGCACTCTCGCGCTGCGCTGCATCGATCAGGCTATCCACATCGAAGACGAAGCCTTCGCCCAGCGGCACCGCGACGTAGCGTCCGCCGAGCACGGCCGTCAGCAGCCGATACAGAGAAAACGTGGGCGAGGGGGCCACCACACGGTCGGCGGCGCCGAGAGTAACGGAGAGCGTTGATTGGATCAGCTCATTGGAGCCGTTGCCCACCAGAACGCCGTCGGCGACCCACCCGTAGTGTTCGGCCAGACGGGTCAGCAACTCCGGGGGTGCGAATTCGGGATAGCGTTGCCAGGGCTGCGCCGCGACCTGCTCGAGCACCTGCCGCTTCAGCTCGGGCGGGAAGTCGAAGGGAGACTCGTTCTGGTTAAGCTTGCGCCGGGCCGGAGGAGCCGCGAGGGTGTAGGCCGCCTGAGCCCGCACCGAGGGCTTGATCAGCGCCAGACCATCCGATGGGTTCAGGGGAGGTGAAGCGGGCGCTGAATTTCCGACAGGGAGAGTAGGAGGCCGGCTCAAGTGCGATGGCGGCCGAGGACCGCCTCGAGCCGTGCCGTAAGGGAGCGGGCCCGGAATGGCTTCGTGACGAAGTCACTGGCGCCCAGCTCGAATACCCGGACCTCATTGTCCTCGTCGCCCTTGGCGGTGAGGACCATGACCGGGATCTCCCGGGTTGCGGGGCGGGAGCGCAGCTGAGCCAGCACCCCATAGCCGTCCAGCCCCGGAAGATTCAGGTCGAGGATGATGACATCGGGCGCATGACGATCCACCTCGTCCAGCGCCTGGATGCCGTCACGCGCTTCAGCGACGGTGTAGCCCTCCCGCTGGAGTAGATCCTTCATGACCCGGCGCAGCTGCTCCTCGTCCTCCACCAGAAGCACGCAGGCGCCTTGCCCCCTGCCTTCACCCACCACCCCGTCGGTCTGGACCGGCTCCTCCACCAGGTCCATGGAGAACTCGAGCGAGACGGGAGGAGCGATAGATTCGGCGCGGGGCGCGACCTGCGGACCCGAGGCCTGGTTGCGCGAGGGCTTTCCCCGGGGCGCAGCCTCCGGTGCGGCGGCCGCTTCCTCGTGCGGCGGCTCGGTAACACGCAACAGCTCCTCGACGGTGGATTCTCCCGAGAGGACATGGCGAAGCCCGCTGGCAAACAGCGAGCGCATGCCCCCTGCCCGCGCGGCCTCGGCAATTTTCTCGGCGGCCGCCCCTTCGCTTATCCGTCGCTCGAGGTCGGGACTCATCGTCAGAACCTCGACGATGCTGAACCTTCCCCGGTACCCGGTCATCGAGCAGTCGGTGCAGCCCACCGCGCTGAACAGCGATACCCCCGATGGGATGAAACGCTTGAGACGCTCGCTGATCTCGTCGGTCATGGCGACCCGGCAGGCAGGACAGATCCTGCGCATCAGCCGTTGGGCCACGACGCCGCGAAGCGCCGGGGCGATTTTGTACGCCTCCATCCCGATGTCCACCAGCCGGGTGACCGCATTCGGTGCGTCGTTGGTATGCAGGGTGGAGAGCACGAGGTGGCCGGTGAGCGAGGCCTGGAGCGCGATCTGCGCCGTCTCCTTGTCACGAATCTCACCGATCAGCACGACGTCGGGGTCCTGGCGCAGGATCGACCGCAGCGCCGAGGCAAAGGTCAACCCCGCCTTTTCGTTGACCTGGACCTGCACGATGTTCGCACCCAGGCGGTATTCAA
>JBDTUV010000328.1:0-3614 GCA_040007575.1 Gemmatimonadales bacterium | reverse complement strand
ACGAGCTCTTCCTGGAGTCGCGCGGCTACTACCTCGAATGGATGCGACGAGAGTGGCTGGCGGAGGAGAACCTGGCGTTGGCGGCCCAGATCCTTTTGGATCCCGCGGGCGCGCTGCGGACGCTGGCACCGGCCTTCAAGCGACAGGAGCCGGAGATGGAACGGTTATTCTGGAACAGCCGATATGTTGTCCGGTAGGGTCGTCCGCTGGCTGAGCCTGGGTATCGCGATTGCCTGCGCGGGCTGCGCCCGCAATTCGGCGCCCGAGGGTTGGTTGCCGAGGCCAGCCGAGGCACAGGCCACGGCCTACGGTGGCTGGATAGAGCTCAGCTACAACCAGGCAACGGAGCAGCGGGTGGATGGTGAGCTGATTGCCGTGAGTGCCGACAGCGTGTGGCTGTTGGGCCAGGACCAGGCACTCGTGATCCCAACGACCGATGTGAAGGCAGGAAAGCTGACGGCTTACGCCGCGCAGACGGGCGGCCTGACGGCGTGGGCAGTGGTGGGTACGCTTTCGACACTCTCTAACGGATGGTTCCTCATCTTTACCGCCCCGATGTGGATCATCGGCGGCCCATTTGCGGTTGGGAGCGAGTCACGCGCGCCCGAGCGGAAGAGTCCACCCCGTGCCTGGGGCGAGCTGGCTCTCTTCGCAAGATTTCCGCAGGGTATGCCGGAGGGATTTGATGTGAGCACGTTGAAGGCGAAGCCGAGTGTCTCGAGGACGGAAGTGAGAGGTAAGAGGTGAGAAGTAAGAAGGAATAGGTGTCACCCTGAGCGAAGCGAGGGGGCCGAAGCTCCGCCTGACTTCGAATCCATTCGCCGCGAGGGATCAACTCGAGGGGTCAGGAGCGGAAGTTGGGCTCCGGCCCCTTCGCTGCGCTCAGGGTGACAGCTACCCGCTCGCCGCTCGCGCCTTTGTTTACTCCGTCCACTCCACATTTACGCCGCCCATGGCGGTGGTGAGGTCCAGATCCAGGCGGTGTTCGGCGGTGTCATAGTTGGGCGAGACGAACGACTCCCCCCGTCGTACCAAACCCGCGGACTCGAAGCTGGTCAGAAACTTATCCATCGCCAGCCGGACCCCTACCCGTTTTGGCAGTCGCAGCGTGAGCTCGCCGACCGCCATCTTCACCTGCACGTGGGCGCTGGAGCTCCAGACCCCGCTGAAGTCGAGCAGCACCTTCCCCATGCCGCCCTCGAATTGGATCTCGTCGCACCGGCTGTTGCCCAGGCCGAGTACCGAGACCTCGGCGGCACCGGCACTGAACCCGGCGTGGCGGCAGCGCATGCCGTTGGGGCGGGAGAAGCGCACCGTCGCCCGGCTCGCGCCGGTCTTGAGATCGAGCGCGGAGATCCGGAGGCCGCCCAGCTCGAGATCGGCATCCACCGCGCCGAGGCTGAGATCGAGTGCCAGGTCGGCCCGAGGTGAGATGGCGACGGTGGCGGTTTGCCGGAGCTGGTTACCCGACACGACCCGCACCCCTCCCTCGCCGGCCGACCGGAGCCCCAGGAGGACCGTGCGGCTGGAGGGATCGAAGTCGCTCACCGGCACGAACCGGTCTTCGTCGTAGGAGAGGTTCATGCGGTAAAGGTCGCCCGGCTGGCCCGGCTCAACCCGGAGACTGCCTGCCCCATACTCTACTCGCATGTTGAGACGGGTCTCTCCGTGCAATTGCCGGAAGGTGCTGAAGTGGCGCATCGTTTGGGCCTGCGCCGCTCCCGCCCAGAGGCACAGCCCCAGGGTCATCACAGCCCGCACGCTCAAAGGCCCCGGGTAGGAGTGCGGGTGCCGGGCCGGCGGCCGGCGGGAACGCCGAACTGCGGTGTGGCCCAGAGATACTCATCAGTGAGCGCCTCGGGCGAGAACAAGCGGCCCGAGAAGTTCTCCTTGATACCGGCCCGGCTGAGCAGCGCGGCGCCAAACCCCGCGGTTCCCAGCAGCCAGCTGATGAAAAACGCCGCGCCCCAGACGATGCTGCCGGCTACCGGCACCCAACCGAACAGGGCCCAGGCTGCCCACAGACTGGCCAGGGCGACGAGACCCACCAGCAGGTAGCGATAGCTGTTCGGCGATCCAATGATCACACCCAGCGCCATGCGCCTCCGGGTGTAGGTCTCACCCATGGCGTGCGCCACCGCGAGGTACCCCCCCACGACGCCTACGACGAGGAGCATGGCGAACACGGCGATGGCAAAGGGCAGCAGCAGGATTCCTGCGACGCTGAGGATCAGGCCAACAACCAGCATCCCGAACGTGGGCAGCAGCAGGATCTGGCCCAGCAGGCCGGTGACGAACGCCCGCCCGAATGAGTGGGACACGGTGTCCGATACGACTTCGAGGTTCTGCCGGCCGAACATCACCAGCCCAAAACCGAGCACCGATAGGGTAAGAAAGACGCCCAGTACGCCGGCCAGGCGACGAAGTACGCTCTGGATCGGGCTCAACTTCTCTGACTGCGCCGGTGCAGCTGAGGAGAGGATGGCCGACCGCAACGTTCGCACTTCGCCGCCGATCTCGCCCCCGCGATCCCGTACCTCGCCGCCCAGAGCGAGGATGTCGCCGGTGACTACGCCTCCCGGGTGCACCACGACGTCTCCCTTTACCGTCACCAGATTCCCCCGCAGGGTGCCGTAGACATCCGCGTTCCCATCCACGACCAGGAGGTGTCCGGAGAGACTTTCCGCCGACCCCACGCTGTAATCGCCCTGGCGGGCGGTGCCACCCGGGATGGTGATCCGGAGCTCGCGGCCTGGCTGGAGCGCGGTGCGGAGCCGCTCTTCAATGACTGTGGGCTGACTGAGATCGCTGAGATCGACGGAGCGGCCACCTTGAGCCAGCCCGACCCGCGCCGAGACGTCGGAGATGAGACTCCAGAAATCATTCACTAACTCCGCCGCGCCGGCGCGAGAGGGTGATTCCTCGGCCCGCCCGGTCCGCCCCGCAACCAGCAGGAGCAGGGCGACGATAGCGAGTATCCGCTTAGAAGCCGGCATGGGCCACCTGCTGGGTCGGAAGAGCCAGAAGGCGGCGCAGCGCGAACACCCCGCCCAGATAGGCGAGAGAGGCCAGTGCGGAGCCGATCGCGAGGCGAACCGGGTTGTCTATCAGCGAGCGGATCCCGCTATACCAGGGCTGCTCGATCAGGTTGGATGCCAGCCCGCGCAGGCCGAGCCAGGCGAGCTGCCCCCCCTGGGCGAGGAGCCAGTTTCCCATCGAAGCGAGGGTGTCCTGGTGGGTGAGGGTCCAGCCGATGCTGCCGGCCATTGAGCCCAGCAGCAGCAGGGCCATGCTCGCTGCCATGGCTACCGATTTCCGGGTGGCGAAGAGCTTCCGTCCGGTAGCCTGGAACGAGCGAATGGCAAATGGGTCGGGGACCAACACGGAGGCCATGACCCGGTCGGCAAAATCCGCGGCCGGACTCACGAGCGGGAGCGCCTGGATCTGCTCCACGATCTCGCGTTCGGCGTGGGCTCGCTCGAGGCAGGCCTGGCACTGATCCAGATGCTCTTGCCACGGCTGAGCGAGATTTCCGGCGAGCCAGGAATCGATCTCGTCCGGCGACAGGTGGGCTCCCGAGGGTCGGGTCATAAGTGGACCCCTCTACGTTGAGG
>JBDTUV010000327.1:0-3617 GCA_040007575.1 Gemmatimonadales bacterium | reverse complement strand
AACAGCTGGCATTCACCTCGAGCACGTAGATATCGCCGGTGTCGGTGAGCCGGAGATCCACGCGGCCGTAGTCCCGCACCCTGAGAGCGCGGAAGGCATCCACCGCTACCTTCTGTAGCTTGGCCCGCAGCTCGTCCGGCAGGTTGGCCAGCACCGACTTGGTGCCCTTGTACTCCTTGCTGCTCTCGTCCCACTTGGCTTTGCTGTCGAGAACCTTGGGCACTCCCTCGGGAAAGCCGGTGAAATCGACCTCGATGGGCGGCAATGCCTTGGGCTGCCCGTTGCCCAGCACGCCCACGTAGAACTCGCGCCCCTCGATGTACTCCTCCGCCAGCGCCGAGTCGTTCAGCTCCTTCCGAATGGCGGTCACTCGCTCCATCAGTGCCACCGCATCGTGCACCAGCGACTTGCCCCCGATTCCCAGGGATGAGTCGGACCGAAGCGGCTTGACGAACAGCGGCATGCGGAGGTTCCCGCCGGTCTCGAACGACCCCTGTTGTTTCGAAAAGACCGCGAAGCGGGGATAGAGTATCCCGTCGAAGGCGAGGAGCTTCTTGGTGAGGCCCTTGTCCTGGCTCAGGTAGAGCTCTCCCGGTCCGCTGCCGGTGTACTTGACCCCGATGAGGTCGAGCAGCCCGGTTACCGGAATGTCTCCGAAGACGTTGTCGGCGAACATCTCCATGAGATTGAAGACGAGATCGGGCTTGCGCCGCGACAGGCCGGCGACGATGCGCTTCACGTCGCCGTGGGAGCCCAGGACGGAGACCCGATGTCCCAGGCCGCGGAGCGTCCGCGCCACCTGGGGGACGACCGCCTCGTAGTCCTTGGAATTTTCGTCTTCGCTGTCGAGATAAGTCAGGACGGTGATGTTCATGCGGTCGGTCCTCTCCGGTTCCGGCCGTTCACTCGGCGAGCCCCATGCCCCAGCTCGCCAGACTCACTGGCAGCCCGCCGTATCCCATCACTTCGTCATGAAAGCGCCGCGCGCGATAGGTGCCACCCTCCCGTTCACGGTACTCGTCCCGGAGCCGCAGAAGCTCGCGCCGGCCGACGGCATAGCACAGCTGGTAGGTAGGCCAGGCGCAGTAGCGGCGCACTTCGGCCTCGGCGCTGGCGCGTTCGATCGGCAGGTGCTCGACCATGTAGTCCACCGCTTCAGCCGGGCTCATTCCCCGGGTATGGAGCCCCACATCCAGCACCACTCGAACGGCACGCCAGAGAAGATTCACCAGCTGAAACAACCGCGCCTGGTCGGTGAGATAATACCCCGCCTCGCCCATCAGCTGCTCGGAGTAGAGTGCCCAGCCCTCGACCATGATGGGACTCCAGATGTGGCGCCGCACCTCGGAGCCGAGATCCTGGGCCGTCACCAGCTGCAGGTGATGACCCGGATACGCTTCGTGGGCCACCATGGCAGGGATGCCGTGGGTACAGTGGCCACGCCGTTGCTGCGCGAAGGCCTCGGGCGGAAGGGCGGGGTCGGGCGCGGTCACATAAAACCGGCCAGTACCAGCGGACAGATAGAGCGGCGGCGGTTCATACGCCGCGAACGGCACCAGGGAGGCCAGGAACGCCGGGGTGGGCACCACCTCGACCGGAGCCTCCGGCACGGTCATGAGGTCGTGCTCCAGCACCCAATTGTTCGCCCGATCGATCTCATGCCGGTAAGCAGGGAGCAGCTGGTCGACCGGCGGCGTTTCATTCCGGAGCTCATCTACCACGACCCGCCAGGGCCGGGGATCGAGCCGCCGGGCCAGCGCCACGATCTCCTCGGTGACCTCCTCCTGGAGATGGAGTCCGTAGCGCCACAGCTCGGGTGGGCCTGACATGAGCGCATGCTCGTGATGCAAGCGGCGGCTGAACTGCTCCTCACCTATGGCGAAGGCATGCGGATCCGCGGCCGGCTCGATCTCATCCCGAAGCGAGGCGCCGAAAGCGACCAGCGCCTCGAGCGTCGCCTGACCCGCGGTCTTGAGCGGGTTGGCCAGATCCGGAACGGCTTGGGCAAAGACACTCACCATCTCCGCGATCAGCTGTCCTCCTCCACCCAGCATGCTCAGCGCGGTCTCGACGAACACCGAGGGTGGCTCGTCGATGGTGTCGCGGGCAGTGTCGAGAAAGGCGGGGGCGGCCTCCAGGCGGGCCATCACCGCCGGAATCCGGCTAGGGAGATCCGGGTCGTGCCGGGCCAGGAGGGTATAGAGGCCCTGCAACAGATGGGACAGCCAGAAGGCCGGGTTGCGAATGTTGGGCCGCTCGTATTCAAACCGGAACACGGTGCTGCGCATCTCGCCCAGGAGGGCGGTGCGATCGATCTCGTCGTTCAGCTCTTCGGGCTCGAGCTCTTCCACGGCACCGGTGAGCGAGCGAAGCCCGGCCAGGTGCTCCCTGGTGGTTTGGGCATCGAAGCTGCCGAGTCGAGAGTCCTGCGCCACCAGCCCGGCGGCGCTGGCAGCCGCAGGATCGAAGTGGTACTTGAGATCCAGGTAGGACCGACAGAGATCGTCAACGGTCGGCACTTGGCTGCCTCTCGCTTCGCTCGAAGGGCTGCTCACCGCTCCGCGGTCACTTCAGAATGGTCACCTAGCGTGGTGCTCCCCCGAAGTCCATCGACCATCACTCCATTGCCCAGGAGTGAGCCGTCGAGCTGTACTCCGTTCAGCTTTGCGTCCCGGCCGACGATCGTGTTCCGAAGTCGGCTGCCGGTTACCCGGGTACCCGATTCCAGGGAAACGTTGGGACCTATCTCGCTCCGCTCGATCGTGACTCCGTCTTCAATGTAGACCGGATCGTGCACGGTGACGCCGGGGAAATCCACCCGCCGGGCCGCGCCTTTCCGCAGCAGGATCTCATTGGTCTCCAGCAGCGTGTCCAGCTTGCCGCAATCATACCAGCCGCCCACCTCAGCGGTGAGGATCCGCTTCTTGTGCTCGATCATCCACTGGAACGCGTCGGTCAGATACCACTCGCCCTTGTTGGCCGGGTTGCCGAGCACGTGATCGATGCCCTGCCAGAGGCTGTCCACGTCGCGAATGTAGTAGAGCCCGATGTTCGCGAGCTTGGAGATGGGCGTCGAGGGCTTCTCGACGATACGGGTCATGTACCCCTTGGCATCGGTGACCACCACGCCGAACCGCTGATAATCCTCAACCTCCTTGGCCCAGATGATCCCGTCGGCATCGGTGCGGTTGATGAGCGTGAGGTCGGCCTCGAAGACCGTATCGACGAAAATGATCAGCACCGGCCCCTTCACGTAAGGGCGCGCCAGATTCACGGCGCCGGCGGTGCCGTCCTGCACCTTCTGCTCGATGAAGCGGGACGGGATCTTGTACCGCTTGCGGGCGAAGTCCTCGACCTGCTCCTTGAGGTGCCCGGTAATGAAGATCAGCTCGGTGACATCCAGTCCCTTGAGCCGGTCCATGACCCAGTCCATGACCGGCCGGCCGGCCACCTTCAGCATCGGCTTGGGCACGAGGTGCGTGTGCGGTCGAAGCCGGGTGCCCTTGCCCGCCAGCGGGATGATCACTTGCATGTCAGCCTCTTCCGTAGCGGTCTTGGAGTCGCACGAGGTCGTCGAGCTCCGGGGTGGAGGCCTCGAGAACGTCGCTGTCCACCAC
>JBDTUV010000326.1:0-3618 GCA_040007575.1 Gemmatimonadales bacterium | reverse complement strand
CTCTCGAACCCGCCCGTCTCCATCGCGCAGTGCGCCGCGCAGCTGGCGAACCGCCTCCGGCTCTCCGCTGCCGCCCAGCATTCGCGCGGACGCGCGCCGTACGCAGGCATTCGGGCTGCCCAGCGACTCGATCAGCAGCGCGATCGCCAATGGATCAGCGACTGGCCGGCTCAACGTTACGCGCCTTGCCTCCTGATTCCCCTCGTCCTGCAGGTTGCCGGTGCGAGAGCCGTCGTCCCAGTGGCTCCAGTTGTTTCCGATCGCCGTTACCGCGAACTGGCAGACCAATGGATCGCTGACCCCAAGGGTACGGACAAAGTTGGCCACCGTTGCTGAGTCGGGCCCTCGGGTCTCCGGCCTGATGCCGGTCCAGGGGTCGGCACTGTCGTAGTCCCGGTCATGACCCTGCGCGTGGGCCGGCGGCCACATGCCCACAACGAGAAGAAGGCAGAGCGTCGCCGAACCGGCGAGTGAGCGTCGTGCTATCATGGTTGGTTCTCCGGAATCCAGCGTGGTCGAGGATGCCGTGAGTGGGGCATCTCGACATTGGATGGCAGAGGAGGGAAGAGGGTTGTAAGCGGGTCTAGGCTAGCGAAGGCGCACGCTCTGGCCGGCCGAGGGCACTCCATCGTCATTTACGACAAACAGCAAGTAGTCGCCCGGTGGGGCGAGGTTGCCGCTTGCGGGGGTGCTGACGGTGAGCTCCCCCGCTGCGGAGGTGAAGGCGAGGCTCATGAAGCGCTGGTTCTGGTCGAAGCCGTGCGTGGTGGCTCCAGGTCGCAGCAGGGTCACTTTGTCGATGGACTCCGCGTCGGGGGTGGCAATAGTGAACGAGGACCCGTAGGACAGCGTCGCCGGAGCACTCATGAGCCTCGGACGGGTGCCCTGAAAGAGGTACGGCGGCGAGTAGATCTCGGCGTTGAACTGGTCCACGTCACCGGTGCGCTCCCCCGCGCCGGTGACCAGCACGCGGCCATCGCGCAGCAGCACCGCCGCGGAGTGGTAGATGCGGTTGACGCTGTTAGCTGCTAGGACCTTCCAAGTACCGGTTGCGGGGTTCCACAGCTCCGCTTCATGCACCGTGCCTGCCGCCGAATTGAAGTCAGGTCCGCTGGTTCCCCCGGTTACGAGTACATCGCCGGTGGGCAGCAGCGTGGCGTTGAGATGCCGCCGGGCGAAATTCATCGGCGCGGTATTCGACCATGCCGGCGACGCGCGGTTGAGGTCGATGATCTCGGCGGTGCGAGTACCCACCGTTGTTGTAGTGCCTCCGCCACCGCCGACGATCATGACCCTGCCGGGCTCGTACATCAGAGCCGCCCCGTCGATCCGGTCTCCATAGTGGCTGTTCGCCACGAAACTCCAGCTCCCGCTCCCCTGGGGATCGAGGTACCGGGTCGCTTGGCGGTAGCCGGCATAAAAGACCTGCCCATTGGGCGCCTGAAAGAGCCAGGGGTAGTAGGGCACATCGAGACTCGCACCGATAAGCCGGCGCCACCCGGCGCCATCCCAGATCTCGGGCACGGTGGCCGTCGCGGCATTCTCGTCCGCTCCCCCCACCGTCACCATCTCGCCGTTGGCCAAGGCGGTGTTGGTTGGATACCAGCGGCCCTGGGCCATGGATGCGATCCGGGTCCACGTCCGGCTGCCGGGGTCGAACAGGTTGGCGTCGGGCAGCCCGTGATCGTGCGAGATGTGCCCACCGGTTACCAGCAGGCGACCGTCCGGCAAAAACGCGTGGCCGCCACAGAAGAGCAGCGTGCTGCTCGGCGCGGGGGTGAAGGTACCCGAGGCCGGGCTCCACACCCGAGGAGAGCCCTGCTTTCCAAAGGTGAGCACCTGGCCGTTGCCAAGCAGGAGCAGGTGTACACCCACCACCGGCCAGTCGAAAGGAACCGACCACTCGCCGCGCTCCGCCTGCTCGGTAGGCTCGACCGAGATCGTTTTGGAGAACGCGCTTACGCCACCGGCCAGGAATCGAATTTTGCGGGAGCCTGGGGAGCCGACGATAGCGAGGTTGGTAAAGCGGGCCGCGCCGCTCTGACTCGGAACCTGGGTCGTCCCCTCCAGCGTGCCCCCTCCGCTTTCGATGGTGGCCGTCACCGGCACGCCTTCCATCAATTCTCCCCCGCCGTCCCGCACTTCGATCACCGGCTGAACCGGGAACCACTGCCCACTCACGACTGTGGTGGAGGGCTGGGTTGTGACCTTTATGCTGGAGGGCTGAGGTGTCAGACCGGTGGCCTCGAAGACGACCGGCGAAAGGCTGGGCACGGACGCTTTGACTTTCGCCGGCCCGAGGTCCTGGCCCAACGTCCAGACCGACACGGCCACCCCTTCAGCGTTGGACCGGCTATTGGAGGGATCCACCGAGCCGTTGCCGGCTGTAACCGACCAGGAGACCGAGAGGCCCTCGATGGGGTTCGCCGAGGCGTCGGTGACTTTCACCGCGAGCTTAGTGGGGAGCGCTCTGCCGGCCTCGCCGGTTTGACCGTCTCCAGACAGGGTTACCAGTGTTGCCGCGCTGCCCGGTAGGGCGAGCTGATGGAATGTCAGGGGGGACCCACGCAGGTGGGAGGCCGAAGCAACGGCGGTCTGGGCCCCGGCTGTCGGGCCGAGCCGACGGGTCACGCCCGCGCCACCGTCGGGGCCGGTCGAGGTTTCGGCCAGGCTGACACTGCCCCCACCAGTGATGTGCCAGGTGACGGTTGCTCCCGGCACTGGATTCCGGAACCGGTCCACCACGCGCACGATAAGCGAATCGGCCAGGAGCTGTCCAATCAGTCCGCCCTGATCCTGGCCTCGGCTGGCGAACATGCTGTCCGCCTCGGCCGGCTCAGCCACGACATGAAACAGAGCCTCGAGCAGTCTCCCGCCTTTGGTGGCGACCTGGGCTCGAACCTCCCACGCCCCGCTTAGTGTCCCGAGTTGCCCCTGGGCGGCTGCGTGGCCGTCCTCTCCGGTCGTGGCCTCGAGCGGATCCAGCGTCCCAGACTCGCCGGGTGTCAGCCCGAAGGTCACCTGCTTACCGGGGACCGGGCGCCCGGTTAGATCCGAGACCTTGACCACGAACGGGTCCGCCAGACTCTGGCCCACACCCCCGCGCTGGCCGTCTCCCCGGACCACTGTGATAGCCGCAGGATCGGGGTCTTCCGGGACTCCCACGCTATCGCCGTGGCCACACGTGATCGTGCCTGCGAGGAGCAGTGAAGCCACGAGATTGACGAATGACCAACGGGAAGCCATAGGAACACCGCGCACGACAGCGCACCGCATCAGGGAGGGAATGGCTGAATCTATATACCGGAACGCAACAAGTTAACAGGCGCAAAAGGTTGCATGGGGCCGGTCATCTCGCTCGAGGCCAAGCAGCGGATCGAGCGCTACATTGGAGAGGCGGAGGCCGCCGGCGCCACGGTGCTGCTAGATGGCCGGAATGCGACCGTGCCGGGTCGCGAAGGCGGGTTCTGGGTGGGGCCCACGATCCTGGATCACGTGCGCCCCGATATGAAGGTGGCGCAGGAGGAGGTCTTCGGGCCGGTGCTGGCGATCGTCCGCGCCGGTGACGTCGACCAGGCCCTTGCGATCGAGAACGCCTCGCCCTACGGAAACGCGGCC
>JBDTUV010000325.1:0-3626 GCA_040007575.1 Gemmatimonadales bacterium | reverse complement strand
GGGACAGGCGTCACGCTACTTCTCGCTCTACCAGACCCGCCAGGTTCACGCGTCGGACCTCGAGGCCCGCCTGGCCAAGACCCACCTTCAACTGCTCAGAATGCAGCTCCAGCCCCACTTTCTCTTCAATACCCTGAACACGATCGCGGAGCTGGTGCACACCGATCCGGATACCGCCGATCAGATGATCACCCGTCTGGGCCGGCTCCTTCGGTTGTCGCTCGACCATGCCGGTCATCAGGTCGTTCCCCTCCGGCAGGAAATCGACTTCCTGCGGATGTACGTCGAGATCGAGCAGGTCCGCTTTCAGGACCGACTCCAGATCGTATGGGACCTGGCACCCGAGACACTCGACGCAGCGGTGCCCACGCTGCTATGGCATCCGGTGCTGGAAAACGCTATCCGCCATGGCGTGACTCCGCTTGCCGGACGTGGACGCATCGTCATCGCCTCGCACCGCGGTGGCCAGGACCTGGTCCTGGAGATCCGTGACAATGGCAGGGGGCTCCCGGCTGGTGGAATTCCCCGGGAGGGTGTGGGTCTCCGCAACATCCGCGAGCGAGTCGATCAGTTGTATGGCTCCAGGGCCCGATTCACGTTGGAGCCCGCGCTGGGCGGGGGCACCGTAGCGACGCTGCGGCTTCCCTACGCCCACTGCGACGGCGCGCACACACCGGTGCCACTGACCCGCAACGATCTGGAGGAGCTGGTGGGATGACACTGAGAGTGGTGGTGGCGGATGATGAGCCGATGGGACGGCAGCGTCTGGTGCGGCTGCTCCAGGCCGAGCCGGACACCGAGGTCGTGGCGGCCTGCGCCGATGGAGAGGAAGCCGTGGAGGCGATCCGGGAACACGTTCCGGAGCTGGTGCTGCTCGACATCCAGATGCCCGGCCTGGACGGCTTCGAGGTCGTCGCCGCGCTGGGCCAGGCACACCAGCCCGGAGTCATCTTCGTGACGGCCCACGATCAGTACGCCGTCAGGGCCTTCGAAGTCCATGCCTTCGATTACTTGTTGAAGCCGGTGGACCAGGACCGGCTGCGAGAAGCCATGGGGTGGGCTCTATCCGGCACCCGGCGCGGCCCGCAGGGAAACAGCACTCGGCGGGTGCTCGCGTTGCTCGAGGAGCTCAACGCCAGGGACCGCGCCCGGGGGCGGGACCGCCTCGTGGTGCGGACCCCGGAGCGGGCAATTTTTCTCCGAACCGAGACTATCGACTGGATCGAGGCGGCGGGAAAGTTCGTGCATCTCCACGTGGCCCGAACAACCCATGCCCTGCGCGAAAGCATGGCCGACCTGGAGCAGGAGCTCGATCCTGCCCGCTTCCTGCGCATCAGCCGCTCGGTAATCGTCAATCTCGACCGGATCCAGGAGGTCCAGCCCTGGTTCCAGGGGGACTACGTACTGATCCTCAGTGACGGCACCCGGCTTACCTCTACCCGGGGGTACCGGGAGAACATGCGAAGGCTGCTCGGGAGGTCGGCATGAGTGAGGCGGGACAGCGGGGCGGGTGCCCTCTGGGCGGGTGGGCAGCGGGGCAGTTAAGCCGGCCAGCCTGGGTTCTCTTGCTTGCAATGGTCGGGTGCGCCGGGCCGAGGCAGAACGTGGACCCGGAGCCGGTTCAGGCCGCAGGCTTCTCCCTGATCCTGAACAACCGGCATCTCCTGGACGTCAACATCTTTCTTCAGCACGACGGCCAGCCCGACCGGATCGCGACGGTTCCCTCCTCGAGTACCCGCGCGATCGTGCTACCGCTCCGGATGCTGGGCCAGTCCAAGGCAATCCGGATCATCGCCGAGCCGATAGGAGATGAAACCCGCTACACCACTGATATGTTGGTGGTGCAGCCGGGGCAGATTGTCGAGGTGAACGTGGAGAACCTGATCGCCCGTTCCAGCTACAATATTCAGTAGACCTAGCGGCCACCTCCGGCTCCCTGTCCGGGATTGCCCTCGAACAGTCCAGGGCCTCCCAGCACTCGGTAGATAGCGTAGAGTCCGGCTACGATGGCCCCGCCCATGATACCGGTGCCCCCAGGTGAGAGCTTCCGCTCCTGTATGCCCGCCATGGAGACCCGGGGTATGCGCACCTGCTCGCCGTTCCAGTCGGAGCGGATCCCACGGTACGACTCTAGTTCGCGCACCTCCAGATCGAGACCGCCGGAATCGGCGTGAACAACGTTGCCTTCGACATGTAGGACGTCGGGACCAATCTGGCTTGTTAGCTCCTGGGAGCCGGTACCGGTAAGCTGGGCCGAGATCCGGGTACCAGGTTCGGGTGCCTGGGTGGAGAGCGGCCGATAGGTGTAACAGGCTGCCAGTGACACGGCCACGCCCAGGATGAATCGTGTCTTCATGATATGACTCCGGTGCGAAGGGAGTGGGGGCGAGATGTTCCTCGCTCCACTCCCTCGGCTCACCACAACATTTAGTTTGCCAGCGGGACCGAGCTCGTGTAGTTCAACGCCGGGCACGGATTGGGATCGTTCGCGTTTCTTCCCGTCGGGGAGACGCTGGGGGTGTTGGGATTGGCATTAGCCTCGGTGATCCCGTATGGCAGGCGTCCCGGGATCGGCTCTGCCCGTGGCGTGGTGTTGCCGAGCGAGGCTGGAGCCGATGCCAGTGCCGGCAAACAGGTCCGCTTGTAGTCGTTCCAGGACTCGGTGTTGAGGTAGAGAGTCACGTACTTCTCTTCCATGATGTTTTCCAGCGTGGCAGGCACGGACGCCAACGGTGCGAACGCTATTGGAGTGGCTCCCCGGCTGCCGTAGGAACGATTTGCTCGGGCGGCATCAAGGTAGGGCTGCGCTGCTCCCTGCCCGCCGATCTGGAATGCCGCCTCCGCCCCGATCAGCTGGGTTTCGGCGTAGGTGATCACCGGCATCCGCACATCACCGGGATCGGTGCCGTTGTCGATGAAGTTGAAGCCCGAGTACGCGCGCGGGTCCGATCCCGGCGCGCCATTTCCGTTGTAGATCCCCGGTGCGACCTCGAGGTTTATCGAGCCACCCGGCCGGAAGCCGTAGAAGTCCGCCGCGGTGGTCCCGGTTGGTGACGGATTGAAGTAGAAGCGCAGCCGTCCCTCGTCCTCGATTCCACCTGCAATACGACGCTTGAGGATTTCGACCAGTGCGGCGCCTGGGGCGATGTCTCCCCGGGCTCCCATGAACTGCCACCACACATTCTGGCCGGTGGGCGACTGATCGTGATACCAGAGCATGTCGTTCCCCGGCACATTGATGCCCAGCGGCACCTCGGCCAGCGCCAGGGCGTAGTTGGCCGGGTTGACCTCCGCCATGTGCATGTAATAACGCGCCTTGAGCGAGTGGGCGACCTGGGTGTATACCGCCGCGAGTGCGGCCGTGTTGCCCCCGCGGTCGAGGTACACCAGCTCGGCGTTGTCGGCCGGCGGACCCACGTTGGGTGCCCCGGGCGCGGCCGCGAGGAACAGGACAGCCGAATCGAGCTGCGCCAGCACGTCGGCGTAGACCTGAAGCTGCCCGTCGAACGCCGGCACCTCGATGGTCGAGTCCGCCGCCTCGCGATAGGGGATGTCTCCCCAGATCGATGCCGCGGTGCCGATGACCAGCGCCTCGTACAACTTGCCGACGCCGATGTAGATGGAGT
>JBDTUV010000324.1:0-3649 GCA_040007575.1 Gemmatimonadales bacterium | reverse complement strand
CCATCGAGATGCCGTCGCTCACCGTGACGGTGCCGAAGACCTGGGGCATCCCCCCGGCTTTGCGCACCGCTTCCTCGGCCTGGCGCGCGAGCAGGTCGAGCCCCGCATTACACGGTGTGATGGTGCTGTACGCGTTGGCGATGCCGACGATGGGCTTGCCGAAGTCACCGTCGCCGAACCCGACCGCGCGGAGCATGGCTCGGTTCGGCGCGCGCTGGACGCCCTCGGTAATGGCGCTGCTCTTGAGTTTGTTGGGCATGGATGGAATGTACGGGAAGGCAGGGCAGCGGGTAGGAGGGAAAGTGGGGAAGGACGCGGTGTCACCCCGAGCAACGCGATGGGGCCGGAACTCAATTTGAGCTTCGGCCCCTTCGCTGCGCTCAGGGTGACATCCTCAGCGCTTGCAGCCTTCCCCGCGTAACTGCCTACCCGCCCACCGCCACCGCCGGAGTCACCGCGGCTTCGTTCTTCTCCCCGGTCCGAATCCGGTAGACCTGGGCGACGTCGAGGACGAAGATCTTCCCATCGCCGACTTCACCCGTGCGGGCGCTACCAAGAATCGCCTTGATGGTTACCTCTACAAACGGCTCGGAGACTCCGATCTCGAGGCGCACCTTCTCCTGCAGGTTGACCTTGACCGTGGTGCCGCGATAAGTCTCGACCCGCTCGGTCTCGCCGCCATGCCCCAGTACCCGTGCAACGGTGAGGCCGCGTACGTCGGTACGGTAGAGCGCCTCCAGCACCTCATTGAGGCGGTCGGGGCGAATGATGGCTACGATGAGTTTCATGTTGTCCGCCTCCCTTACCGTGACGCGACTTGTGGAGTAAACGCTGGCAGCGGTTCGGGGACGAGCGCCGCCTCCGGGGGCACCAGGATCGAGCCTTCGCCGCTGGCGTAGGCCTCTTCGCCATGCTGGCTGACGTCCATGCCGACGCCCTCGATGCGGGGCACCGCGCGGAGCGACATCACCAGGCCGAGCACCTTCAGGATCACGAAGGTCATGATTCCGGCGTAGACCGCTGCACTGAGGCAGCCGAGCGCCTGAACCCCGAGTTGGCCGGGGTTGCCGTACAGCAGACCGTCGTTGCCCGCCGTGTTCCAAACCTTCTGAGCCAGCACGCCGGTGAGTAGCGCGCCGGTAAGTCCGCCTACCCCGTGGCCGGCGAAGACATCGAGCGAGTCGTCGATCCGGGTACGCGAGCGGAGCGCAATGGCGAAGTAGCTCGGCAGCGCAGCCACGGCGCCGAGGATGAGTGCGCTGGCTGGGCTGATGAAGCCTGCCGCCGGGGTGATGGCCACCAGTCCTACCACGATCCCAGTGGCCGCCCCAACGGCGGTGGCCCTACCGGTCCGGAAGTAGTCCAGCAGCGTCCATACCACCAGCGTTGCCATCGGAGCCAGGAAGGTGTTGGTGAAGGCGAGGCCGGCGAGCTCGTTTGCCGCGAGCGCGCTGCCGCCGTTGAAGCCAAACCAACCGAACCAGAGGAGTCCCGCGCCCAACAGCACGAACGGCACGTTGTGCGGCAGCACCGCCTGGCGCCCGTAGTCCTTCCGGGAGCCGAGCACCAGGGCCGCCACCAGCGCCGATACGCCGGCGTTGATGTGCACCACGGTGCCGCCGGCGAAATCGAGCACACCCCGAGTCATCAGCCACCCGCCACCCCAGACCCAGTGCGCCACCGGCGCGTAGACAAACAGGGTCCAGAGGGCGATGAAGGCGACGTAGGGCCCGAAGCGCATCCGCTCGACCACGGCGCCCGAGATGAGCGCGGCGGTGATGATGGCGAATGTGCCCTGGTAGGCAAAGAAGAGCACGTGCGGAATGGTGCCCTTCGCCTCAGTGCCTACCCCGGTCAGCCCGAGGTTCGTCAGGCCGCCGAGCAGCGGACCGCCCTCGCTGAAGGCCAGACTGTACGCCGCAATGGCCCAGGTGACCCCGACCACGCCCAGCGCCACGAAGCTCATCATCATGGTGTTGAGCGAGTTCTTGTTGCGCACCAGGCCACCGTAAAAGAAGGCGAGCGCGGGGGTCATGAGGAGGACCAGCGCGGTCGAGATCAGCATCCAGGCCGTGTCGGCCGGAACGATGGCCGGCGGAGGTGCGACGTCCTGCACGGCGAGCAGCAAGGCTAAGGTCGTCACGACATTGCTCCCAGGTGGGGGGTCTAGGGTCTAGGGTCTAGGGTCTAGGGTCGAAGGTTTGGGGTCTGAGGTCTAGGGTGAGGTTTTGGGTTCAACCTAGACGCTCGACCCTAGACCCTCGACTCTACCGTCACGCGTCGTAGTACAGGAAAAACTCGTACGGATGCGGCCGCAGATTCACCGGCGCGATGTCCTTGGAGCGCTTCAGCGAAATCCACGTCTCCAGCACATCGGGCGTGAACACGTCGCCCTCGAGCAGGAACTGGTGGTCCGCTTCCAGCGCCGCCACCGACTCGGCCAGAGAGCCGGGGACGGTCTTGATGCTCTTCTTGCGCTCGTCGTGCAGTTCGTACAGGTCTTCGTCGATCGGCGCGGGCGGCTCCAGTTTCCGCTTGATGCCGTCGAGGCCCGCCATGAGAAGCGCGGCGAAGGCCAGGTATGGATTGGCTGTCGGATCGGGTGCGCGGAATTCGATCCGGCGCGCCTTGGGGCTGCTGGAGTAGCACGGAATCCGGCAGATCGCCGACCGGTTCCGGGCTGAGTACATCAGGTTCACCGGTGCTTCGAAGCCGGGCACCAGCCGCCGGTAGCTGTTCGTGGTCGGGGCACAGATGGCCAGTAGCGCCGGCGCATGCGCGATCAGTCCGCCGATGTAATGCCGGGCCGTCTCTGAGAGCAGGGCATACCCGTTCTCGTCGTAGAACAGCGGCTTTTCGCCCTTCCAGAGTGACTGATGCACGTGCATGCCGGAGCCATTGTCGCCAAAGAGCGGCTTCGGCATGAACGTGGCGGTGAGACCGAGGTTATGGCAGACATTCTTCACGATGTACTTGTAGACCAGGAGCCGGTCCGCGGTCTGGACCAGAGGCCCGAACCGGAAGTCGATTTCCGCCTGGCCCGCCGTGGCCACCTCATGGTGCTGCACTTCCACTGGAACCCCGGCGTCGATCAGCGCCAGCATGATCTTGGACCGCACGTCCTGCAGCCGGTCGACCGGGGGAACCGGGAAATAGCCTTCCTTGTGCCGCGGCCGGTGGCCCAGGTTGGGCACCCCATTTCGGCCCGAGTTCCAGACCCCTTCCTCGGAGTCGATGTGGTAGTACCCCTCGTTGGCGTTCTGATCGTACCGCACCGAGTTGAAGATGAAGAACTCCGCCTCCGGTCCCCAATAGGAAGTCGTAGCGATTCCGGTGGTCTTGAGATACTCCTCGGCCTTGAACGCGATGAACCGCGGGTCTCGGGAATAGGGCTCGAGCGTGATCGGATCGTAGATGTCGCAGGTGAGTGAGAGCGTCGGCACCGACAGCACGGGGTCGATGAACGCGGTCGACACGTCGGGCAACAGGAGCATGTCGCTCTCGTTGATCGCCTGGAACCCGCGGATAGACGACCCATCGAAGCCAAGTCCCTCACGGATCATGGCCTCATCGAGCGTGGCGGCAGGAATGGAGAAATGCTGCCAGGTGCCCGGCAGGTCGCAGAACTTCACATCCACCACCTGGATGT
>JBDTUV010000323.1:0-3651 GCA_040007575.1 Gemmatimonadales bacterium | reverse complement strand
CAGCTGATAGCCGAGCTCCTGGCAGCGACGCTCCAGCGCATGACGCCCGGAGTGCTTCCCCAGCACCAGCGTGGAGTGCGGGATGCCGACCATCTCCGGCCGGATGATCTCGTAGGTCAGCCCGTTCTGAAGCATCCCATGCTGGTGGATGCCGGCCTCGTGGGCGAACGCATTGCGTCCCACAATGGCCTTGTTCGGCTGGGGGAAGACGCCGGTGAGATAGGAGAGGAGCTGGCTGGTTCGATAGATCTCGCGGGACTCTACCTTGCACTGGAACGCCACCGCGGCCCCGCGCACCCGGCTCGCCATCACGATCTCCTCGAGAGACGCGTTCCCGGCGCGCTCGCCGATGCCGTTGACGGTGCACTCGACCTGCGCGGCACCGGCCGTGATCGCGGCCAACGTGTTCGCCACGGCCAGCCCGAGATCGTCATGGCAGTGAGCGCTGAGGATCACCCGATCGATGCCCGGCACCCGCTCGCGCACGTTCCGGAACATGGCGGCGTACTCGGCCGGCATCGCGTAGCCGACGGTGTCCGGCAGGTTGATGGTAGTGGCTCCTTCTTCGATGGCGGCTTCCACCACTCGGCAGAGAAAGTCGGGATCGGTGCGGCTGGCATCTTCGGCGGAGAACTCCACGTCGTCGGTGTAGCCTCGAGCCCGGCGAACACCCTCGCGCGCCATGGCGAGGACCCCGTCGCGCGTGGTTCGCAGCTTTTCCCGGATGTGCAGATCCGAGGTGGAGATGAATACGTGGAGCCGCCCACGGGCCGCGTCACTGAGCGCCTCGCCCGCCAGCTCGATGTCCCGTTCCAGACAGCGCGCCAGCGCGGCAATGACCGGGCTCCGGACCTCGGTAGCGATGTCACGCACGCTGCGGTAGTCACCCTCCGACGCGGCGGGGAAGCCGGCTTCGATGATGTCGACGCCGAGCGTGTCGAGCTGGCGGGCAAGGCGAAGCTTCTCTTCGGGCGAGAGACTGTTGCCCGGGGCCTGCTCGCCGTCGCGGAGCGTGGTATCGAAGATCAAGACTTCCGGGATTGCCATACGTCGCCTTCGGGCTGAGGGACAAAGAAAAGCGCCGCGAACCTTTGGGTCCGCGGCGCCGGTTGCAATCAGTGGAGACTTACCGTCTCATGTTGCTCGTCCAAGCACGTCGCGGGCCCCTAGCTCACCGATAAGGACGGTAAGCAGTACGCTAAGAAGGACCACGAGAAGGACGAGCTGCATGTGGCTGACCGTGTCCAGTGTGAGAGACCCGCCGGAACTTTATGCTCCCGACCGGATTAGGAGGCTACGGCATTACGAAGACACTGTCAAGGGCAAAGCCAGATACCGGAGGTGACAATTTGGTGGCCACCGACACCTGGGTAGGAAAACCGTCTTGACTGATTCACGCCAATGCATAATAATACGGCATGAGCATGCCACTCGCCCGAGTCAACCTTATTAGCAATCTCAATCTCGTCCGCTCCAGGGGAGCGCCCGGGTGAGTTAGCGTGTTCACGTTAACCCCGGCCTGCTCCCAAGGTGGAGCGGGCCTTTTTTATTGCCCCGAGTACGGCCTCTCCGGCCGCTGGGGCAGACAACTCAGGAGACACCATGGCCGCCAATGGACAGCGGATCCACCCGGCCGGTGCGCGTCAGCATAACCGACGACACGCCGCCACTCGTGCAACAACCTCCCTCGATTCCACCCGTGAGCACGATGCCTGCGGCGTAGGCCTTGTAGCCGCGGCCTCCGGCATCCGAAGCCATGAAGTGATCGCCATGGCCATCGAGGCGGTGGCCCGGGTGGCGCACCGGGGAGCTGCATCGACTGACCTGTCGGGCGACGGCGCGGGGCTTCTCACCCAGATTCCTCACCGATTGTTCTACCGGGACTCCTACCGGCTGGGACTTCATCTGCAGCCCGGGCTCCCCTTCGGCGTGGGAGCCTTTTTCCTGCCGCCGTCTGGAGAGGCACTGGCGGCCTCGATCAAGATGGTAGAGGCGGTGCTCGCCGAAGACGGCATCCCGGTTCTGGGCTGGCGTGATGTGCCGGTGAATCCCTCAGCTCTGGGCCCGACGGCACAGGCGTCGTGCCCGGTTATCCGGCAGGTCCTGGTGGGCCGGCCTGCACTCACGACCGACGAGGATGCCTGGGAGCGGGCCCTCTATCTGGCCCGGCGTGAGATGGAGCGGCGCGCGGACGAGGCCAAGTTCCCCGGTTTCTACGCCTGCTCGATGTCCTGCCGGACCATCGTGTACAAGGCACTGCTCACCGGGACCCAGCTCCCGGCGTTCTTCACCGATTTCCGTTATCCGGAATACGAGAGCGCGATCGCCGTCTTCCACCAGCGTTACTCGACCAACACGCTGCCAAGCTGGCCGCTGGCACAGCCGTTCCGCCTCCTGGCCCACAACGGAGAGATCAACACGCTGTGGGGCAATCGGAACGCGATGACGATGCGGCAGCCGATGCTCGCGTCGCCTATATGGGGAGAGAAGATCGAGCGCCTCAGGGAGGTGATCTGGCGGGAAGGCAGCGATTCGGCCAGCCTCGACAACGCGATGGAGCTACTGGTCCGCTCCGGCCGCGACGTGGTGCATGCGTCGATGATGACGATTCCCCAGGCGTGGGAGAAATACTCCGACCTCGATTCGGGGGTGAAAGCATTCTACGAGTATCACCAGTGCGTCCTGGAGCCGTGGGACGGTCCTGCCGCTCTTGCGTTCACCGATGGGGTTCTGGCGGGCGCCGCAGTCGATCGCAACGGTCTCCGGCCCTGCCGGTACAAGGTGCGGGCGGACGGCCTGGTGGTGGCGGGCTCCGAAGTCGGCCTGGTGGACCTGGATCCCCAGGAGGTAGTGGAGTGCGGCAAGGTCGGGCCCGGCGAGGTTCTGGTCGTAGATACCCGTCGAGGAGAAGTGATCCGCAATCTCGATGCGAAGCGCGAGGTGGCGGCTCGCCGGCCGTACGCGCGCTGGGTCGCCCGCTACATGGCCACCCTGGTTCCCGACGCCACCAGAGTTCCGCCCACCCACAGCGGCGACTCCTTGCTGCGGCTTCAACGGGCGTTCGGCTACGGCGCCGAGGACTTGCGGATCGTGCTGGAGCCGATGGGCAGCACCGGCGGCGACCCGGTCTGGAGCATGGGGGACGACACTCCGATCCCACCGCTCTCGGCCGTGCCGCAGAGTCTCTACGCCTACTTCCGGCAGCGGTTCGCTCAGGTCACTAACCCGCCGATCGACTCACTGCGCGAGTCGATGGTGATGTCGCTCCGGATGCACCTCGGCAGACGCGGGTCGCCTTTGCTCGAGCGGGCCTCGTACGCCCGCATGCTCCGGCTGGAGCACCCGATCCTGCTGGCAGAAGAGATGGCGGCCCTCCGAAATATCGCGGGGTTCTCCACCGTGACCCTCGACGCGGTATGGAATCCCGCGAAGGGAACCGGTGGACTCAAGTCTGCGCTCACCGCGCTCCGCCGTGCCGCGGAGCGCGCGACCCGTCGGGGAGCGCACATCCTCATCATCAGCGATCGCGCCGCCGGCGACCGCCGGGCACCCATTCCCATGCTCCTGGCCATCGGAGCGGTACGCCAGCACTTGGTGCACGTCGGACTCCGAGCCCGGGTGGGCCTCGTGGCCGAGGCCGGGGATGCGTTC
>JBDTUV010000322.1:0-3657 GCA_040007575.1 Gemmatimonadales bacterium | reverse complement strand
TTCCCGCTGGCGATCCCGACCTGGAAGATGTTCCCCGCGCTCCTCTGCGGGAACTCGGTGATCATCAAGCCCTCCGAGGATGTCCCCCACACGGTGCACCTGCTGGTCGAGATCCTGCTCGAGGCCGGCCTTCCTCCCGAAGTCATCCAGCTGGTGCACGGCCGCGGCGAGACGGTGGGCAAGGCCCTGGTCGAGCATCCAGAGGTTCCCGTGATCTCCTTCACCGGCTCGACCGAGACCGGGGCACTGATCGGGGAAACCTGCGGGCGGATGCACAAACGGCTGTCGCTCGAGATGGGCGGCAAGAACGCCATGATCGTCATGGATGACGCCGATCTCGATCTGGCACTGGAAGGAGTGCTCTGGGGCGCTTTTGGCACCACGGGGCAGCGCTGCACCGCCACCAGCCGCCTGATCCTCCATCGCAAGGTCCATGATGGCTTCCTCAAGCGTTTGTCCGATGCCACAGAGGGCCTGAGACTGGGGGACGGACGAGGTGACAAGACCGACGTCGGCCCGCTGATTCACGAAGCATCCCGGGACAAGGTCGAGCGGTACGTCGAGATCGGGCAGGAGGAGGGCGCCGAGCTGATCACCGGGGGAAAGACTCCGGGCGGCGAAAAGTTGAAGCAGGGATGGTTCTACCGGCCAACGGTGTTCGCAGGGGTCAAGCCGAAGAGCCGGCTGGAGCAGGAGGAGATCTTCGGTCCGGTGTTGAGCGTCATCAAGGCGGGGTCGTTCGACGAGGCGGTTCGAATCAACAACGACGTCCGCTATGGCCTGTCCAGCTCCATCTACACCGGCAACGTGGACCAGGCATTCCGGGCGATGCAGGAGCTGGACAACGGCATCACCTACGTCAATGCCCCAACGATCGGGGCCGAGGCGCATCTTCCCTTTGGCGGGGTCAAGGCGACCGGGAACGGCCACCGCGAGGGCGGCTGGGAGGTGTACGAGTTCTACTCGGAGACCAAGGTCTGCTACGTGGACTATTCCGGGAAGCTGCAGCGCGCTCAGATGGACAACTACGAGATCTAGTCAGGAGTCGGGAGTCAGGAGTCGGGAGCTAGTAGGTCACCCGGAAGTGAGGCACAAAGCTCAAACTTTTCGTGACCTTCGTCACACCCGTACGACTAGTGACTCCCGACTCCTGACTCCCGACTCCTGACTCCATTGCGCACTCCCTAACCGGAGAGTAAGGTTCGTCAAAGGCTGCTTCCACAGGTCGTGAATCAAGTGATGAATGGCTCCTCGATGCCTTCGCAATTCGAGTGACTCCCCAGATCAGTACGAGGTCGAGTCGCATGCGTCCAATGCAGGTCGGTTCCGGTAAGCGCGGTCCGTCGTTCGACGAGGGCTCGCTGGACCAGTACCTACGGGAGATCAGCAAGTATCCTCTGATCCCCCAGGAAGAAGAGGTCAACCTGGCGCAGCGGATTCGCGTCGGGGAGGAGGAAGCGCTCGACAAGCTGGTCCGCAGCAACCTCCGGTTCGTCGTGTCGGTCGCCAAGAAATATCAGAACCAGGGAGTCTCGCTGGCGGATCTGATCAATGAGGGCAACCTCGGTCTCATCCGCGCGGCCCACAAGTTCGACGAGACCAAGGGCATCAAGTTCATCTCCTACGCCGTGTGGTGGATCCGGCAGGCGATCCTCCAGGCCCTGGCCGAGCAAAGCCGCATCGTCCGGGTGCCCCTCAACCGGGCCGGCACACTGCACCGGATTGGCAAGCGCTCCGCCGCACTGCTCCAGGAGCTGGGACGGGAGCCCACGCCTTCTGAGATAGCCGAGGGAATGGAGATCTCGATGGAGGAGGTCCAGAAGACTCTGTCCATCTCCCAGAATCATCTCTCTCTGGATGCGCCGCTCACCCCGGGCGAGGACAACAAGCTCCTCGACTACCTGCCCGACACCCAGAACCCGGGACCCGATTCGGAGACCTTCGAGCACGCGCTCACCGAATCGATCGAGGAGGTGCTGTCGACCCTCAAGGAGCGCGAGGCCAAGATTCTGCGGCTCTACTTCGGCCTGGACGGTCCCGAGCCGATGACCCTGGAGGAAATTGGGAGCCTGCTGGGCATTACCCGGGAGAGGGTGCGACAGATCAAAGAGAAGGCCCTCAGCCGGCTACGCCATGTGAGCCGGGCCCGGGCCCTCGAGAGTTTCCTGGCTTAAGAGTCCACTAGCGACTAGCGACTGTCATTCTGAGCAGCGCGAGAATCTACCGTATGACACTCCTTCCCCTCAGCTCCCTCGCAGAATCCCTTCAACCTGATCCCACTCGATCAAAAACGCGTCGTGACCGTAGAGAGAGGCGATCTCCCGGTACTCGGCGCTAGCGCCTCCCGCCCGATACGCAGCAACCCAGTCTCGCACCTCGGCAGCCGGGTACAGAATGTCGGAATCGATGCCGACGCCGGTTACCAGGCCAACCCTCCGGGCGCTATCTCGCGCCGCGGTGGTGAGATCTCCGACGTCGTGCAGATCCATCGTGCGCATCAACGCCACATAACTCGCGGCGTCGAAGCGTGCCACCAGCTTCTCGCCCTGTCTGCGGAGGTAGTGCTCCACGTCAAAAAGCCCCTCGGACCTGGAGGAGAGGCGCCCGAAGCGGGCTTGAAACTCGGCCCCGGAGCGATAGGTGATCATGGCGACCGCTCGAGCGGCTGCCAGACCGGCCACCGGCCCTTCGCCCGGGGGGTAGCTTCCCCCAGCCCACGCCGGATCCGCCTCGATGGCCATGCGCTGCACTGCGTTCCACGAGATCGCCTGGGGTGAAGCCGCAGCCGGGGCGGCAAAGACCACGAGCCGGTCGGTCGGCACGCTGGCCAGCCGGCCCCAATGCAGCGCCACCATCCCGCCAAGCGATCCGCCCGTGACCAGCGCCAGGCGCTGCACACCGAGGTGCTCGAGTAGAGGAATGTGTGCGCGGGCAAGATCGGCGGGGGTCAGCTCAGGGAAAGGCTCGTCACGTTCTGCTCTCCACTCGGTGGGGCCGCTGGATCCGTAACAGCTCCCGAGCAGGTTTGCGGCAAGGACGGCATGGCGGCTGGTGTCCAGTGCCTTGCCGGGCCCCACCAGCGGGCCCCACCAGGCGTCCACGTCCGAGCTTCCGGTGAGTGCGTGAAAAATCAGGATCCACCCATTCTCCGCCGCAGCTTCCACATCTCCAAATACCCGATACCGAAGCCGCAGCCCGGTGAGTTTCCGGCCCTGGGTGGTCGTGAGCTCCTTAAGGACGAAGTCACGCGTGAATGAATCGACGGTGATAGTCTCGCTCATCTAGTCTCTACCGCTGCGTGGGTAGCGATTTCGTTGAGCCTGCCGGTCCGAACATCGTAGACGAAGCCGCGGACGGGGACATCTTTCGGGATGAGAGGAGACGAGAGGAGGAACTCGACATCCTCACGCACGCTCTCTTCGACGTCCGAGAACGGCAGAAAGTCGATCGCCGTCGAGTCGGCACCAAGATCCTGCTTCACCTTGGCGTGGAGGACGGGATTGGTAAACGTGAGCATTCCGCAGTCGGTGTGATGGATGACCGCGATCTCATTGGTGCCCAGCAGGCGCTGCGAGATCACCAGGGAGCGCAATGCGTCGCGGGCCCTGCCGCCGGCATTGCGGATCACATGGGCGTCTCCCTCCTCCAGCCCCAGCG
>JBDTUV010000321.1:0-3666 GCA_040007575.1 Gemmatimonadales bacterium | reverse complement strand
AACCGACCACTCCGCAACCTCCCCACCCCGGTGAGCGAGACGCTCTCCGATGGACCGGATCTCTCCTGCATCGGAGTCACCGAGGATGCCATACACCGCGCCCATGTTGGACTCTTTCTAGGCGACTGTTCGGTACAGTTGCCGGTAGAGCTCGAGATGGGTTGCAGGCGAGAAATTATCCGAGATGTAACGCTGGGTATTCCGCTGGAATGCGGAATACTCCGTCTGCAGCTCGAGAATGGCTGCCTTCAGTCCTGCAATGGTGGGCTCGAACGCCAGACCGGCGTGCGCGCGGGTCACGTCCGAGGCGATCGAGACAAGGTGTGACAGGAGCAGCGGCTTGCCGTGGGCCAGCGATTCCAGGCCGCTTCGAGGGCAGGGGATGAAGCTACGATGCTCTAGGCCGGGCAAAACCGTCGCATGGACGCCCTGGTAGACGCCTGCCATATCATCGACGACTCCATTGATAATCGTGATGTTACCAGGAGCCACAGAGGCCACGATCCTCTCGAGCTTGGCCAGGTGACGCGTTCGCCAGATGAGAACAAAGCGAACGGCTGGCAATAACGCAGCTACCGCTGCGATCAGGTAGATGCCTCGGGACAGGAAGTCAGCCGCATTGAGCGGGCTGGAGGCAAACAGAATGGTGAAGGGACCGCGCGCTTCGCGGTAGGGTTCCACCGCGATCCCGGGGCGGATCATCCGGACCGCCTCATCCCGAATTCCGATCTGGCGCAGGATCTCGCGGTCGCGGTCGCTCTGGACGACGATGGCTCGGAGTCGAGCCATGGAGGTGAGATTGTGCTCGAAGCCGCGAAGTGTAGCGCTGTCCTTGGCGATGGTCAGCACGCTGTTGCTGCGGGAGAGAACCGGCGTCAGGAGCCGCTCTCCCGCCGACGCGAACAGGTGGTTGATGTCAAAGCGTGACGCATACGGCATCACCAGCGGGTAGAGCGGCAACCCATGGGGCAGAGGGATTCTTTTCTCTCGCCCACTCAGGTTGAGGCCCGGGTCCTTAGTGTTGAGGCTCACGAGGGACCCGTCGATCTCGCCCTCCAGTCCCTGACGTAGCGATGCGATCTCCTTCGACACGGCCTCCCAGCGAGGCATGTAGTTGAATGTCCAATATAGGACGCGCAGGGCAGTCACGATTGGGCGGGCTGAGTCCGGCGGCACACATAGATCTGGTTCTTGGAGACCCGGTTGGCTACCGGGATTCGGCTGAGAAACGCCTCGACCGGGACCAGCCAGCGAGTGGGGAGGAGCTGGAACCCCTTATGTCCCGGGAGCACGAAGATGCGGTGGACTTCCTCTACTTGCAGTCCCGCGGCAGCCAGTGCCTCCCTCATCTCGGACTCTGACATCGTGGATATGATCCCTCGGCGTCCGGGCGGGACCAGGGGTTTCTTCGGCACCCGCAGAACCTTGTGGGCGAAAAGGGCCGTGAGTCCCAAAATGGAATGCCGGTTCATGTGGTTATCGACGATGAGGTAGCCATCACCGGCCAACAGGTCGCGTAGCGCCTTGAGGATGGGCACCCGGTTCTCCGGTTCCAGGTTCAGCAGGAGGCGAAAGCTCGTAATCAGATCGAACTTCCGGCCGCCGAGCAAGCCCGGGTCGGTCACCACATTGCCGTGGACGAGCTCCGCGTCCGGCACCTTGGCGCGGGCAACGGACAGCTGTCCTGCGCTGGTGTCCACTCCGACCTTGGTTCGGATCAGATCCCTGAAGACCTCAATGATCCGTCCGGTACCACAGGCGAAGTCGAGGTAGGCCGTGTTCGGATCGGACGAACGAAGACGCCGAAACAGATCGCGCAGGATGAGGTGCTCGAGCCGGAAAATGGCGAGCTCGAACCGGTTGGCCAGGGAGCGATCGTAGGACTCACCAGACTTGCCTTGCTCCTGGTAATGATCGGTGTATGCGGAGGTATAGGCCATCAGGTCGGGCTGGCTCCTCTAGACCCAGCCCAGTTGCCGGTAGGAATCAAGCGTTCGGCGGATGCCATCATACAAAGATACCTTGGGAGCGAAGCCCAGCTCATTCCGGGCCCGTGAGATGTCGAACCAACGGTTGCTGGTGAAGAAATGCACCCGACGTCGAAAGATCGGCGGCTCGATGCCGAGCGGCACGCACACGGCCTCACACACGGCGCCGGCCAGCCAGAAGGGCCACACCGGAAGGCGGAGCCGAGGGGTAGCAACTTTGGCCACGTCGGCAATCTCATGCACCAGCTGCTTCAGCGTGGGTGTCTCGCTGCCGGCCATGATGTAGGTCCGTCCCGCCGCGATCGGAGCTTCGGCAGCCAGCCGGAATCCCTCGATCAGATCGTCGATGTAGACCATCTGGAAATGGGGGGAGCCGTCGCCCAGAAGCCGGAAGCGTTTCCGCGCGACGCCACCGATCAGCTTGTAGAGGCGCCTGTCACCCGGACCATAGATCGGACCGGGACGCACCACCGTCAACGGGATGCCCGCGCGGTCAGCGGTCTGGAGCGCAATCTGCTCGCCCTCGAGCTTGCTCTCCTGGTAAACGTCCTCCGGGTGGAACGGGGCATCCTCCGTTGCTGGGGCCTCCTCCGACACACTTCCATGCACACCCACCGAGCTGCAGTGCACGATGCGCCCGACTCCCGCTGCGGCGCTGAGCTCGACCAGTTGCCGGGTGGCATCGACGTTTACTTCACGATATTCGGAGTTTGGCACACCCGCTCGCCGGAACGCCGCAGCCAGGTGGTACACGGTGTCGATTCCCTCGGTGGCCTCGCGGATTACAGCCGGGTCCCGAACATCGCCTGCCACGGTCGTTACCCCGCCGAGTTCCAGCGCTGCCGCTCGATCACGGCTCCGGACCAGACCCCTGACGCGGTGCCCGGCCGCGGCCAGAGTGAGCGCGAGCGACATGCCGGTGAAGCCTCCGGCGCCGGTGATGAGGACGCGCTGCAGTCCGTTGGTGAGCATGGAAGTCCGGGGTTCCTAGGGGTTTCACTTAGGGCGACAGCCGGCTAGGGCGACAGCCGGCCAGTGACTCGCAAGGCTTTCTAGTTAGCCATGGGGTGCGTGCGGGGCGGTGTCATTGGTCACAGTCCCCCCGAGGTCCCCAGTTCATGCCCCTCCTCCGGCGGCGGACACTCGGCGCGCCGAAATGATCAGCTTGTAGCCCGGAGTGAAGAAGAGGAGTGCATCGAGCTTGGCTACGCTCCAGAGGATTGGGTACAGGGCCGACAGGAGCATGAACTGCTTCCGGTGCTTCTGCATGTCGCCTTCGGTGATGACGGTGCCTTTCGAGGTGGAGCCTCCGGAACCTCGTCTCTGCTGCATTCTGAGGTAGAGTCCGTTAAGCGCGGTATCGATGAGCTCGGAGAACGCGCCCGAGTAGGTGGTGGCTTCCTCGATCACGAAGGCTGGCCCAAGAAGCTGGCGCAGGCCCTCCAAACTATACCCCGGGCGGAGGTGCCCATGCCACTCGTCGGTGAGGCCAATGGCGTGTCGAAAACGGTTCAGCAGAGACCCGGGCTTCAGGTGAGGGACGTTGATGATCGCCTTCCCCCCTGGCTTGAGGATGCGAGCCAGCTCCCGGGCGAATCCGCGGTCGTCGGGTATGTGCTCGAGGAAATCCACGATCACGATCTGGTCGAACGCCGCATCCTCGAACGGGGTCACTCCC
>JBDTUV010000320.1:0-3667 GCA_040007575.1 Gemmatimonadales bacterium | reverse complement strand
AGCGCGCTCCGGGCCGTCGCCGAGGATCACCAGGCGGGCCACACGCTGGCGCCGCACCCCGTTGAAAGCTCGAATGAGGGTAGCGTAGTCTTTCTGCTTGCTGAGCCTGCCGACGCCCAGGACCACCGGCGGCTCGCCCACGGCGAACCAGGGATGATCCAGGGCTTCCCTGGCTTTGGACGCCAGATCGGGGGTGAGGACCGGGTTGGGGAGGATGTGCATTCGCCGCGCAGACGTTCCGGAGCTGGTCTCCAGATCCAGAGCCACCCCTCTGGATACCGCCACGATTCCGTCGGCCCAGGGATAAAACTTTCTGACCAGAAAGGGAAAGAGGCGCCGGCGATCCGTGCCGGCGCCGCGCGTCACCTGAGTCAGGGTGTTCGCCTCCCTCACAACTACCCGGGTGGGAACCCCGGAGAGTCGGCGAGCCCAAAGAGCGACCAGGTTGGCATGGGTGAGCGTGGCGAGTAGCGCGTCCGGTCGCTCGCGCCGGAGATAGCGCACCAATCCGGGGAGGCTGGCCAACACGCGCCGGGCCCTGAGATTCACGATCCGGACATCGGGCCGTACTTCGGACAGGTAGGGACCTTCGACCTGCGGCAGCACCAGGTCTGTCGCGATTCCACGCTCGGCAAAGCCATGCGCCAGATCGAGCATCACTCGCTCGGCACCGCCGCCGCGAAGTGAAGGAACGAAAACGGCGATCCTCATGCCGGCCGGGCGCCTGGCGGAACCAGAGGCTTTACGAAATCGGTCACTGCGCGGCAGGACTCCGAGAGATCTTTGCTCGTGTCGACAACCAGATGCGGAGCCTGAAGCGTTGCCACCGAATGCGCGAACAGCTCTCTCAAGTCCCTGCCATGGGAGGCCAGGAGTCTGCGGGCCTCGGCCTGGTCCATGTCATCGAATGTGCTGTTCCCCTCAGGCCGAGCGGCGATTCGTTGCAACGCTACATCGAGAGGCACGTCGCAATAGACGAACGCCAGGAGGGGCGGCGAATCTCGCAGAATCTGGTCCAGGAGGTGGAGCAGGCGGCCGCGGCCGGACGCGGCTCGGAAGAGCGACGACCAGGCTTGCTGCACTACGCCCTGATCGAGAAGGACTATCTGATGCCCCGCGTTGGCGAGCCGTTCGAACCCGGACGCCCATCGTCCCAGGCGGGCCGCGTGCCTCATCGCCTCGCCTCCGCTGGCACCAACGGCCAGAGTCGCCAGCCCGGTGCTGCGGGCGAGGGCGAGGTGCCGGAGCCAGAAGCGGAGCCTATTCGACCGGTCTGATGGTGATCCTGCAGCCCTGGCTCGTAGCAACTCACGGCCGGCGCAGTCGTAGCCGCGTGCCCTGAGCTCCTCGAGGAGGCGGGCGGCGAGGGTGGACTTCCCCGCTCCGGGCAGCCCCACAAGCTCTACGACGACGGGCCGGCCCAATCCTTCAACCCTGCTCGGCGACGGGGGACACGGCAAAGCGGCGAGTCACATAGGTCCTCATGGTCTGCAGCATCCAGGTCCCTTCAGGGCCCAGGAACTGCTCCGGCCGATAGCGAAGGAGCCCGAGCGCGGTCAACAGGCTGAGGGAGCCGGCCGTAACCAACCGGACGACCGCGGGAAGCTCCGCCTGGCGCAGGAGGCTGACGCTTCCCCACGCCACCAGACCGCAGAGGACGGCAAGCGCAAAGGCGGGGGCATGCGCACGCACGAACCGGCCCCAATTCAGACCGCAGAGGCGCAAGCTGAGGTCGGCCATCGACAGGAAGTTGATCACCAGCGCGACGGACACGGCCACCGCCACGCCGGCGACGCCCCAGTGCTGCCCGATCCACGCTCCTCCAATCACCAGCGTTGCGTACAGGACCTGCCGCCAGGCCCGGCGGTAGACCGAGCCGGTAGCGCGCGCGAGTGAGTCGCTCATCTTGTAGCTGGTTCGGAACAGCATGCACGAGGTGAGGATCTGGAATGGCAGAACCACCGCGTCCCAGCGGGGGCCGAGCACCACTCGGATGAGCTCGGGGGACAGGACCACGAGCACCGCGCTCGCGGGAAGCATGGCGAGCGCAATGAGGGAGACGCCGCGCACGTACGCAGTCCCCAGCCGCGTCTGGTCTCCCTGGAGCCGCGCCAGTGACGGGAAGAGGACGTTGTCCAGCACATCGCCGAAGAGCGTCGAGGGCACGGCCATCAGCTGGTACGCCCGGCCGTAGATGCCCAGGGCCGCAGGGCCGAGCCATCGGCCGGTCACGAGGTTGTCGCCCTGGATGGCGAGGTAGTTGGCAATCCGGCCGAGGGTGAAGCCCCCGCTGAAATAGCTGAGCTCAGCCAGCGAGCGGCGGTCCGGCCATAGAGAGAACGAGGGAGGACGACCCAGCATCAGTAGCAGAGTGTTCACCCCCGCCTGTGCCAGATTGGCCCAGACGAGTGCCCAGACCCCCCAGCCGGCGCTGGCGAGAACAACGCCCACGACTCCGTATCCAACCAGATAACTGGCGACTTCGCGCTGGGCCAGCCAGCGGAATTTCAGCTCCCGCTGGAGGAGCGATCCGGAAACGACCGCGATCCCGGTGATGGGGAACATCCAGACCAGGGCGCGCAGTACGGGCTCCACCTGGTCGATCCGATAAAAGGCCGCGATCGCCGGGGCCGCCAGCCAGAGACCCCCGGCCCACGCGAACGATGTCAGAACCGAGAGCGTGAAGGCGGCTTTAAGGTGGCGCTGCTCGAGCTCCGGGATCTGGACCAGCGCCGGACCCAGGCCCAGCCGAGAGAAGATCTGAGAGAAGCCGATTACGACCAGGGCCGCGCTCAGGACTCCGAAGTCCACGGCCGACACCAGCCGCGAGAGCACGGCCAGCACCAGTATCTGAAGCAGCGCCCGGGCGGCCTTGCCTCCTCCGGTCCATAGCATCCCATCGAGAGTGCGGTGGGTGAGACTCGATCCGGACCGCTTCACCATGAGAGGGCTTGCTGCGCTGGGGGGTACAGGGATGACTGGAACAGCGGCTCGCCTCCGGGTTGGACCACACGCCGTTTGCCCCGGCGCTACAGTGGTGCGGTGGTCGAGCGACGATCCTCAAAGTCCGGCAGCCGCAATGAGGGCTCGAACCTGCGAAAACCTAGCCTGAGCGCAACTTCCAAGCCAGCCAGGGGTCACAAAAAGCACGACGGCTCGCCGGAATTCCGGCGAGCCGTCGAGTTCCTTCGCTGTGGGGCGATGCGCTAGTGGCGTGCCTTCCAGGCTGCCACCGCGTTGTCCCAGACCTTGACATCCCGAGTCATGCTCCAGCCTGGCGGCAGGGCGCAGGGGAAGCTTCCTGCTCCCAGCCACACCAGGATGTTCCCGCTCGATTGCTTGACCATGTTGTGCTGGTTCAGGCACAGGGTGCCGACCCCGGGGAGGCCATCAGCGCGGAAGATGTTCCCCACCATAATGACCTTCACGTTCTTGGCGGGCTCCCGATTTTCCGTCTTCATGAACCCGCCGCTGGTGTTCGGATCCTTGTTGGTAAGGGCGAACGGCTTGATGCGGAGCAGGTTGTTTTTTATGACGACGGTCTCGTTGCGGCCGTCAACCGTGGCCAGGTCCTTGATAGCGGGCCGCATCGAGATGCCCACGTAGCAACCATCAAAGAGGTTGTCCTCGATGGTGCCACTGGTGAGCAGGTCGTCCTCCATGCAGT
>JBDTUV010000319.1:0-3678 GCA_040007575.1 Gemmatimonadales bacterium | reverse complement strand
CTGTGGGCCCAGGTGCCGGGCGCTTCCAGGGCCAGCCGGCGGAGCAGTGGCCGGCCCAGGTCGGAGAGCTCCAGCAGCGTCAGATCCGTGGTAATGCGGGTGGCCGACTCCGCTACCGGCATGACCATCATCGCGAGAGCGGCACTGGCCAGCGCCATCACCACGCCGAGAAGGCCGCTGCCGATGATCGTGCGGGTCGACCAGCCCTGGCTCAGGCCGATGGAGATCGTGGCCAGAATGCTCGCGCCAGCCAGCACGCCGATCGTCACATAGAGATGTCGCCGCCGGCGTACCACCCGGATGCCCACCGCCCCAGCCACACCTCCCACCAGGCCGTAGAACAGCATGTGGCTTTCCCGCAGTGCCGACTGCCCGTCCAGCAGGATGGCCAGGATGACCGCGGCGAATACTCCGATGCGCCCATTGTAGAGCATGGTGACGAGAATGGCCGCAAACGGAATCGGCATCAGCTCGGGCCGCCCGGGAAAGAGACCGGCCAGACCAGCGGTGAGCAGAACGACCATGGCGAACAGCCCCGCGAAAAATGCCATTTCCCGCAGTTGGGCGTAGCTCTCCCGCTTGTAAAAGACGATCAGCATCCAGAACGCGCTGAGCACGATAGCATTGTAGAGCAGCGCCCCGGCAGCACTCCTGAGGGCGAGGCCGCCCGTGCCCCGCAGGCGATGCTCCTCGCGCAGGGAGATCAGCTTGGCACGCGCCTCATCGGTGACGGGCTCCCCTGCTCTGAGAATGCGCTCACCGGTGCGAACCGAATACTTGACCGGGTCCACGCTGCCGCGCAGTTGCTCTCTCCGGGCGGTGGTGATGAACGGGTCGAGGACGATGGTGGGGCGATAGAACACGCCAACCAGACGGCGGAGCGTGCGCTGGCCGGCGGCCGTGGGGAGATTGGTTCCCGCCGCCTCAGCTTGCTCCATGAGATCGGCAAACGTGAGGATCGAATCCCGCGGGACGATACGCTCGGTCTCACCTCTGCGGAGGGATACGTCCTTGCTCCCCTCGCTTCGCATCGCGCCGGCATCGGCCACGCCGCGTTGCAGTCCCTCAGCCAGGAAATGGGTTGCCACCTCCTGGAGCCGGCGGCGGTTGGCGGAGTCCGCCAGGTAGCGGGTCTCCTGGGGGCCGAGCCGCACCCGCGATGCGATAGCCGCCTCGACGGCGTCGGGACCACCTGATTCGCTGGCCCGCTCCAGCTCGGCAAAGAATCCACGGGCTGAAGCCAGCGAGGAGTCGTAGGCGGTAGCGCTGAAGCGGTACACCGGCTGGGCGGTCAGCGCGCGGGACTGGCCCTCCCGGGCGATCTCCTCGGGAGACTTCCGGACCTCAAACGCGAACGGCGCCACGACCGCGCGCTTGGATATCTCTCCCACCGCCGGCAGCGGGGCGCCAATCCCGATCGGCGGGGGGAAAGCGATATAGGTGAGGAGCGCTACGGCCAGCAGCGGTGCCCAGCGCGCCAGGTGAAACCGCAGTCGCTCGCCGGGCGAGGCCCAGATCCAGCTTTCCCAGAATTGGGCACTCGGCCGCTCTGGCATCAGCCGTTCTGATCCTCCGCGTACGCCCGAATAATGTCCCGCACCAACCGGTGACGAACGACGTCCGACTCATGCAGGTAACAGAAAGAAATGCCCTCGATGCCGGGAAGCAGTCGCTCGACCTGGATGAGGCCCGAGTCCTCACGCTGAGGGAGGTCGATCTGCGTCTTGTCTCCGGTTACCACCGTCTGGCTGTTCACCCCAAGGCGGGTGAGGAACATTTTCATCTGCGCGCCGGTGGCGTTCTGCGCTTCGTCGAGAATGATGAATGCGTCCGCCAGGGTTCGCCCCCTCATGTAGGCCAGCGGTGCGATCTCGATAGTGCGGGTCTCCAGAGCACGCTGCACGCGGTCGTGCGGCATCATGTCCTCCAGCGCATCGTATAACGGCCGCAGGTAGGGATCGACTTTGGCCTGGAGGTCTCCCGGCAGAAATCCGAGCGACTCTCCGGCCTCGACGGCCGGCCGGGCAAGAATGATCCGCTTGACCCGCTTCCGGGCGAGCGCTTCCACCGCTTTGGCCACGGCGAGGTAGGTCTTGCCGGTGCCGGCCGGGCCGATGCCGACCACGATGTCGTGCCCACTGATGGCCTGAAGGTATTCCCGCTGCCCCTGGGTCTTGGGGACGATCGCTCGGCGTAATCCGGGGAGAACGATCTTGCCATCGGAGGTCTGGGCGGGAAGCTCACTGTTGGGCCCTTCCGCGGCCAGCCGAGACACGTCGTCCGTTGTGACCGGCTCGCCCATGCGGGCCAGATCGAGGAGTCCCTGCACCACGGGTGCCGCCCGCTCCAGCTGCTCGGAAGACCCGGAGAGCGTTACCGACTCACCCCGGAACGAAACCCGCACACCCAGGGCGCGCTGGAGCTCCAGGAGATTGCTGTCGTTTACGCCCGCAAAGAGCAGCGGATCGGCGCCTTCCGCAGACATGCGGGTCTGGATGTCGTCAGCCATGTTTGAAGGTAAGAGGTTTTTTACTTCTCACTTATTGCCTCCAGATGAAGGGCCCGAAGATCAGCCGGATCGACCTGCGTCGGCGCGCCCTCGAATAGCGCCCGTGCAGCAGTGGTCTTGGGGAACGCAATGACGTCCCGAAGCGAAGTCGCGCCGGCGAGCAGCATTACAATGCGGTCGAAGCCCAGCGCGAACCCGCCATGCGGCGGCGCCCCGGCGGCAAGACCATCGAGCAGGAAACCAAAGCGACGACGAATGTCTGCCTCGGGAATGCCGAGCAGGGAGAAGATCTGGCGCTGGACCGCGGGATCGGTGATCCGGATCGACCCGCTGCCGAGCTCGTTTCCGTTATACACGGCGTCATAGTGCAGCGCCCGGCAACTGCCCGGGTCCCGACCCAGCTTGTCCAGGTCGGCCGGGTGGGCCGCCGTGAATGGATGGTGTGCTGGAACGTGCTTTCCGGTCTCGGGATCGAGCTCGAACAGCGGGAAGTCGACGATCCAGGCAAAAGCATGGTCAGTGACCGGCTTTACGCCGGGCATTCTTGTGAGCGCCCCTCGAACGGCGCTCAAGGCGGGAGACGTGACGCTATCGGGCCCGGCCACGGCCACGAGGAGGTCGCCCTCGGTACCGCCAACCTTCTCGAGCAGCGTCTGCCCCGTTGCCTTGACTCCCTGGCCTTCCCAACCGGCTGCGGTTCGTCTGGCCCACATCAGGCCGCCGGCGCGTGCCTCCTTGGCCGCGGCAGTCAGTGCATCGATGTCCTTGCGGCTGTGGCTCCCTCCGCCCTGCACCATGATCCCGCGGAGGCGGGAGCCGCCCTTCTTCGCCTCTGCCAGGAACGGAGCCGCGTCGGCACCAATGAGCGCCGTCAGGTCGCGGATCTCGAGTCCATAGCGCAGGTCGGGTTTGTCCGTCCCGAAACGCTCCATGGCGTCCCGGTAGGACAGCCGGGGGAACGGCTGCCGGACCGTGACACCGCCCTCCTTCCAGAGATCCACCAGCACCTGTTCGACCACTCTCTGAACGTCCTCGGCCGAGACGAACGACGCCTCGAGGTCGATCTGGGTGAACTCGGGTTGCCGATCGGCCCGTAGATCTTCATCCCGAAAGCAGCGCGCGATCTGGAAGTAGCGGTCGTACCCCGCCACCATCAGCAGCTGCTTGTA
>JBDTUV010000318.1:0-3684 GCA_040007575.1 Gemmatimonadales bacterium | reverse complement strand
TTCTGGCCCTGCGCATCCTGGATCAGATCGTTCACGATGACGTGACGGTAGGCCAGGCTGTCGAATGCCGTGGTGGCGATGGCCAGGAGGGAGTAGAACCAGCCGCGGGTCTGATCGAGACCCTCGCAGATGAAGTCCGCCGGGAAGTGCCGGGCAAACTCCTCCTGATTCTCGAAGGGGTAGTGCCACTGGGCGTACGGCATGGAGCCGGAGTCGAACCAGGTGTCGATCACCTCCGGGGTACGCCGCATCAGCCCGCCGCAGCGACAGGCCCATGTGTACTGGTCGATGAACGGTTTATGCGGGTCAAACCCATCGGGCAGTGGACGTCCCCACCGCCGGCTGAGCTCCTCATAGCTGCCGATCACTTCCACGTGAGACGAATCGTCCTCACAGACCCAGACCGGGAGAGGCGTGCCCCAGTACCGGTCCCGGGACAGCGCCCAGTCGACGTTGTTTTCGAGCCATTCGCCAAAGCGCCCTGCCCCGACCTCGGGCGGGTGCCAATCAACCTCACGGTTGAGCTCCAGCATCCGCTCCTTCACCGACGACGTGCGGACGAACCAGGAGTCCCGCGCGTAGTAGATCAGCGGGCTGGAGCAGCGCCAACAGTGCGGATAGCTGTGCTCGTATGGGACGGTCAGATGCCAGCGGCCCTCCCGTTTGAGCCGCTGAATGATCAGGTCGTTGGTCTCCCGGGCTGTGACGAGCCGTCCTTCAATCTCCGGCCAGGTGGTGCCGCTCAATGTGCCGTCCGGCGCCACTGGCCGCACCAGCGCAAGGCCATGCTCGACGCCCGCCTGGTAGTCATCGGCCCCGAATGCCGGCGCCAGGTGCACCAGGCCGGATCCGTCGCCTGCCGTGACGAAATCAGCCGCAACCACCAGCCGCGAGGCCCGGTCATCGGGTAGTGGAACCACGTCAAGCGGCCGCTGGTAGTGAAGCCCAATCAGCTCCCGCCCCTTGAAGGTGCGTCTGGCCCCAAGCTCGCTGAAGCTGGGAGCACCTGCCTGGCTGCTACTGGGCAGGGCCGCGCGCGCGGTGGCCAGAATGATCCGACGGTCGCCGACCACATACTCGCCGTATTCGAGGTCCGGGTTCACCGCGACCGCGACGTTGGACAGCAGGGTCCACGGTGTGGTGGTCCAGACCAGCAGCTGACGGTTAGGATCGTCCTGCAGCGGAAAGGTCACATACACCGAGTTGGTGGTGACGTTCTCGTAGCCGAGCGCAAGCTCGTGGCTCGACAGCACCGTTCCGCAGCGGGGACAGTAAGGCAGAACCCGGTGGCCCCGATAGAGCAGGTCGCGCTGGTGCAGCCGTTGGAGCAGCCACCAGACGCTCTCGATGTAATTGTTGCTCAGCGTGACGTACGGGTGCTCATAGTCCAGCCAGTAGCCGATCCGATCCGAGAGGCTCTCCCATTCGGCCTGGTACTTGAAGACACTCTTGCGGGCGCGGGCGTTGAACTCCTCCACGCCGAACCGCTCGATGTCCTTCTTGCCGGTGAGCTTGAGCTCCTTCTCTACTTCGATCTCGACCGGCAGCCCGTGCGTATCCCAGCCGGCGATGCGGGTTACCGACTCTCCCTGCATCGAGTGGAACCGGCAGACCAGATCCTTGATCGTGCGGGAGAAGACGTGATGGATCCCGGGGCGACCGTTGGCAGTGGGAGGGCCCTCGTAGAAGACAAAGGGGCGCCCCTCACGCTGCGCTTCGGTCGTCTGCCGGAACAGATCTTCGGACTTCCATTGCTCCAGCTGGCGCTGCTCGAGCTGGTTGGGAGTCAGGTCGGGCCAGGACGGAAACGCCATCAGGGAAGGCGCTCCACCAGCGCGCCGATGAGGCGGGTGAGAGAGGGCTCGGCCCGCGCGGCGGTCGCGATGATGCGCCCGATGTCGGCCGGCTCGAGCGCGTCCGGCAGGCACTGATCGGTGATGATCGAGATGCCGAGAGTTCTCATGCCCGTATGGTTGGCCACGATCACTTCGGGCACGGTAGACATCCCGACTACGTCCGCGCCCATCATGCGCAGCATGCGATACTCGGCCCGGGTCTCGAGATTGGGCCCCGGCACCGCCAGGTAGACGCCCTCCCGAAGTACGATGCCAAGCTCGAGGGCCGCGGCACGCGCAAGCGCCCGAAGCTCGGGATCATAGGGGGCGGACATATCGGGGAATCTCGGCCCCAGCCGCTCGTCGTTGGATCCGATCAGCGGATTGTCGCCCAACAGGTTGATGTGATCGCTGAGGAGGACGAGCTCACCGGGGCCCCAGAGCGGGTTCATCCCTCCACAGGCATTGGAGACGATGAGGCTTCCAGCCCCCAGGGCGTGGAGCACCCGCACGGGAAGGGTCACGTCGGCCAGCCCGTATCCCTCGTAGCGATGAAAACGGCCCTGCATCGCCACGACCGATCGCCCTCCCAGGCGGCCGAGCAGAAGCCGCCCGGCGTGAGTTTCCACCGTGGACAAGGGAAATCCCGGGATCTGCTCGTACGGAATCGAGGCTTCGACGTCGATTTGCGCGGCCAGTCCTCCGAGGCCGGTGCCCAGGATGATGGCGACATCAGGACGGACGGAGCTGTGCTTCCGCACGACCGCGGCGGCGGTCTCGATCCGGTCGAACAGAGGCGGTGCCACCGTCACTACGGGCCTCCTGTAGCGGCATTGCCCCGGGGCTCGGTGACTTCCGGACCGGTGCGGCGTTGCAGACCGTCCACTTCACCCAGATGCCTCTCCAACAGCGTCCGGAAACTCGCGACGTACGCGGTAAACTGACGCACGGCGCCATCGGACCGCTCGCGCACCAGGGCCTCCTCCTGACGAGCTCGCTCCAGAATTCGTTCCGCTTCCATCTTGGCCTCCCGCAGCACCAGGTCGGCTTCCCGCTCAGCTTGCGCTCTGCTGTCTACCCTGAGCTCCTGGGCGGCCACCAGGGCCTCGTTCATCGCTCGCTCCCGGTCACGGAACGTACGCAGCTGTTCCTGCAGGCCCCGGAGCCTCTCTTCGTACTGGGCACGGTCGCGCAGCAGGCGCTCGAGCTCCTCGGAGATGGCCAGCTTGAACTCGTTCACCTGATTCCGGTCGTAGCCCCGCAGCGCCCGGGTGAACTCCTGCGACCGGATATCGAGCGGCGTCAGATGGAAGGCATGATCGTCGCTCATGTCTCCCGCACTCCAAACAGGACGGTGCCTAGCCTGATCATTGTTGCCCCCTCCTCTACCGCGATGGCATAGTCTCCGGACATTCCCATGGACAGCTCAGGAAGCCGGTGCCCCGATCGCTCCGCCGCCTCGCGTAGCTCCCGGAGCAACCGGAATGCGCGACGCTGCTCCGCCGGATCGTCGGTCAACGCACTCATGGTCATCAGCCCCTGCACCTCGAGCCGGTCGAGGATCCGAAGCTCGTCCAGCAACGACGGCAGCGCCTCGGGGGAGACGCCGCCTTTCTGCGGCTCGGCCGAGCAGTTCACCTGCACCAACACTCGTTGCTGGCTCTCATCAGTCGAGCGGCGATTGAGCTCAGCGGCAAGATCCACACGATCGACGGAGTGGATGAGGGCGAACTGGCCTACTGCATTTCGCGCCTTGTTTCGCTGCAGCGTACCGATCAGGTGCCACGCGACCGACACATCGGTGAGTGCTTGCTGTTTTTGCAGGGCCTCCTGGACGCGATTCTCACCG
>JBDTUV010000317.1:0-3686 GCA_040007575.1 Gemmatimonadales bacterium | reverse complement strand
TGCCAAACTTCTTCTTCAGAAACGCCAGCTGCGCCTCAACCGCCTGTTCCTTCCGTTTGCGGTCGGCCTCGGCCCGAAGCCGCTCATCTTCCGGCGCCGCGTCGGGCCGGTCGCCTCCGGCGGTCTCGATGTCGCGCCAGGCGGCGGCGATCGAATCGGCCCCCAACCCTGGGCGCCCCGCACGGACCTGGCTCAGCATTTCCTCCACCTCCCGCTCGGCCAATGCCAACTCGTCTCGCTGGACCACCAGTTTGCGCTCCAGGACCGCAAGACGCTCGCGATGCCGCACCGCAAAGCGCTCGGCCAGAACGACCGTCTCGGCATCGGGCACTTCTGCCGCGAGCCGGCCCCTGCGCTCCGCGGCGGCCAGCTGCCGACGCTCCACCAGCAGCTCGCGCTCCGTTGCCACGAGCGCGCTCCGCATCGCGCCGACTCCCACCTTGGCCTCCAGGAGGGCCTCGCGGAGGCCCGCCAGATAGGCCCGCGGATCGGAGCGGGAATGGTCGCGGAACAGCTTTTCCAGCCGAGCCTTTACGCTCTCGAACACGGCCGGCGCGCACCCGTCATCGTGTCCACCTCGGAGTACTTCGGGCAGGAACGCATGCTAATAGGGAGAGCGAATGTTAGGAGTGCACCGGAAGAGCGTCAAGCGAACGCCTCTATGCCGGGGGCCCAATCCGCGCTATTATCGAAGCTCCTTCACATTTTCAGCGATCATCGACCGCAGAGGCCGGCAGTGGCGCTCACCCTGAGCAGCTTCCTGGAGTCTCTCGACCGCTTCCGGACCCGCCATCGGCGCCGGTTGGCCTTTCTGGCCCCGGCAGTCGAGCGGCGTCGCCCTCGCATCGCCGCCGAGAATTATGCCGCTCGCCATTCGATCGAGCACACGCTCGACCGGAAGGCTGAGCTACGCCGGCTGGCGCCTACCCTACCTTCGGCCGCCCAGCGTTACCATCAGCTCCTCACCTACGAGTTGGAGGGACTCAGGGAATTGGTGAGTGCCCTGCACTCCGTCGCCGGTGATCGCGAACTGGAGGAATGCGTGGCCGAGACCGCCCTGCAGATGGAGCGGCTCGAGATCGAGATCGCCTGGTGCGACCACCTGCTCGGAAACGCCTCCCCGACCGTGGCGGCGCCCGGATAGCTCGGTGTCGCACCCCGAGCTTCTGGACCGGAGCCGCTGGGCCGGATTGTGGGACCGCCTAGGCGCCCACGGGGATGGGCTCTCGATCTTCAGCGCTCTTCAGGTCGCCTACGCGGAGCGGGCCCGCGCCTACCACACGGCAGAGCACATCCACGATTGCCTCGCCCAATTCGATGTCAGCCGGCACTGCGCGCAGCGTCCCGACGAGGTCGAGGCGGCGATCTGGTTTCATGACGCGATCTATCTGCCCGGTGCCTCCGACAATGAAGACCGCAGCGCTCACATGGTCCTGACAACGCTGGCAGAAGCCGGCGCGCCGGTGAAGGTCGCCGACCGTATCGCAGGGCTGGTGCTGGCCACCCAACACCTCGCCATTCCGGCGGAGCCCGACGCAGGCCTGCTCTGCGACATCGACCTTTCCATCCTGGGGCGGACGCCAGAGGTATTCGATGAGTTCGAGCGGCGGATTCGCCTGGAGTATGGCTGGGTGCCCGAGCCGGTGTATCGCGACGCACGGGTGGAGATCCTTGCTGAGTTCCTGCGGCGCCCTTCCATCTATCAGACCCACCATTTCCGCGATCGCTACGAGGGTCCGGCCAGGGCCAACCTGGCGCGTATCCTCAAGGAGCTCGGCGGCTGACTCGATGCCCGCGGGCAGGCGGAGTGATCCCGATCACGGGTCTAGGGTCTAGGGTCGAGCCCCGAGGGTGCGTCTCGTTGGCCCGAGACCTGGAGACTCTAGACCCTAGACTCTTGACTCCTCTAGACGCGGTGGGCCTCATCCCTCCGCGAGCGAGTTATCTTAGCCTCATGCGGCGGCTCCTGGTTTTCACCTTCCTGCTGATCGCGGGCTGCACCCGCTCCGGCGATCGCCCTTCCTCGGCGGCCTGTGGGCTCGCCGCGCTCGCCGGCCCGACCGCTCTCCTGGCGCAGTTCAGCATACCCGACCAGACCCTTGGCGCACCGCCGCGCACGCTTCCTGAGCGCCTCGTGGTTCGATCGGTAGCTGGTCCGGCGTTTCCAGCCATCGTGGGCCGGGCCGATTCGGTGTGGATCATCGGAGTCGACGGCAGCTTGCCGCCCAACGTGAAGCCCGGCTTCGGCGTGCTGGTACTCGACCCGAATGTGAAAGCGCGAGGGGTAGTGCTCTACGAAGGAACGCCGGTCGAAGGGGCCCCTGAGATTGGGAGAGTGTCCGTGGGAGACGTCACGGTGCCGTTGATCGGCATCCAGCTGGACCCGGCCAAGATCGAAGACCCCCGCTGCCCCCTATTTCCGGACTCCGTACTCCAGTGAGTTATGCGCGGATAGCGGTGAGTGGGGTGGTACGCACGTGGGACGGAGCGGACCGCACTGGAGTCAACGCCGCGTATGTGCGAGCCCTGCTGGCCGCAAGCGGCGTCCCGCTGATTCTGTCACCTTTGATGGGAGCCTCGCTGGCCGGCTCGGCACTCGATGGCTGCGATGGACTCCTCCTGACCGGTGGAGAAGACATCCACCCCTCCTGGTATGGCGCCGACCCATCGCCCCTCTTAAGTCCACCAAGCCAGGAGCGGGATCTCTTCGAGCTCGCCTTGTTTGCCGTGGCCAGGCAACGGGATCTACCGATCCTGGGTGTCTGCCGGGGAATCCAGCTGATCAACGTTGCGCTGGGCGGGACCCTCTTCCAGGACCTTTCATCCGAACGACCCGGAACCGTCGATCACAGCCCGGTGGGCGCGCGTGACAGCCGCAGCCATCCGATTCGGATCCAGCCAGGCAGCCGGGCGGCGGCGGCGCTCGAGACCACGAGCATCACGGTGAACTCGGTGCACCATCAAGCGATCAAGGATCTCGCGCCCGGCCTGGTGGCCAGTGGATGGACCAGCGATGGGTTGATCGAGGCTGCCGAGAGCAAGCCGGACGCTTCCTGGATCCTGGCGGTTCAATGGCATCCCGAGGAGATGCACGCCGAGCGTCTGGCGCCGGAGCACGGTCTGTTCTCGGCGCTGGTGAATGAGGCCGGGCTGGCCCGGCGGGGACTAGTGGGAGGAAGAAGGAAAGAAGACGCGATCACTGAGGCCGTTGAGCGCGCTCCGTAGAGCCGGGAAGCGTTCCGCGGCAGTTCGGAGCACCGGCTCGAGCCCATAGTGAGCCGCCAGAGCATGATCCGAGGCCAGACCGAACCCCCTGCTGCCCAGTGCATCGTAATAGCTCACATCGGGACCTGCTTTGCGCAGCCGCCGGGCGGCGATATAATCGGGAAAGAGCCCAGTCAGCCAGAGCGCGTAGTTGCCGAGGTGAACCATCACCTTGAAGCGGCGGTCGCCCGCCGAGGCTTCCAGATCGGTCAGAATGTCGACCATGTACCGGTGGCGTTGGTCATCGTTCCAGTCGACCCGCCAGGCCCGGTCCCGTTGACCAAACTCCAACAACAGGGCTGCCAGGTAGTCCGACAGGTCCCGATCGTCGAGTCCGGAGCCCCGCAACGCATGCCGCACGAGGACGTAGAAGAAGAGCGCCTCGGACGGAAGCAGCATCGAACGCACTGTCAGCAGCCGCT
>JBDTUV010000316.1:0-3693 GCA_040007575.1 Gemmatimonadales bacterium | reverse complement strand
GGTCGTCGTGAGTCTCATAGTCGTCGAGATGAGGCCCCGAGCCGTGCAGGTCACGATCGATCGAGTGGCCGGTGCGGTGCACGAAGGCCTGGCCGAACCCCGCCGCTTCGACGACCGCGCGAGCCGCGCGATCCGCTTCAAAGCCAGCGATGGGCCGCTGCTCCGCGGCCGCCCGTCGCACCGTTTCAATGGCGGCGTCACGCGCCTGCCTCACGATTCCCCACACCTGCACTACCTGCTCCGGCGGGCGGCTACCCGCGAAGCCGATCCAGGTCTGGTCGGCAAAGACCGTCTCGTGACTTCGACCGGCCCAGAGGTCGAGCAGTATCACGTTCCCCGGCCGCAGGGTGGCGTCCTGCCCCGGGACCGGCTCGTAGTGTGGTTTGGCGGAGTTGGCACCGAAGGCGACGATCGGCGGCTCATTGAATACCAGTCCGCGAGCCTGCACTTCGGCAACGACTCTGGCCTGGAGTGCCGATTCGGTGAGCTTTCCTTCGGTCTGATGCACCGCGGCCGCCAGCGTCTCTCGGGCGACCGACGCGAGGATCTCCGCGGCCGCCCGGTGGTCTTCGGCCTCGGATGGACTCCAGCGGGCGGCAAAACGCGATACCAGCGAACCGGAAGGAACCACGGTGGCGCCGAGCCGGCGGAGCAACTCCACGACCCCATGCGGAACCCGGTCGAGATACGGCACCGCATCCTCAGGCGAGATCTCCATCGCCAGGGTGCGGCCGGCTACGAGGGAAGCGAGCGCCGCGTGAAGCTCGCTCCATCGGGCATACGGAATAACTCGGCCGGGAAATCCCTCCAACCCCTGAAGCTCGATCTTGTGAGCGACGGCAACCGGCTCGCCTGTCTTGGGAAACAGCACGAACAGCCGGCGGGTATTCATCCCTCGGAGTCCGAGGACCCGCCCCGCCACCGGATTCAAGCCGTGGAAATCGAAGAGCAGCCAGCCATCGGCCCCCGAGCTCGAGAGCGCCTCTCGAAGCTCCGTCAGGTCGATCACTCGTAGACTTCCGCAGTCGCGGTGCGCCAGAAGCAGACGTCGTCTCCGCGGGAGCGGCACTTCTCGTGCAACAGGGCGCCCTCGAAACCGCTGAGCCCGCGCAGCAGCTCGAGGTAGGCCGACCCATAGAAGAGACAGGCCTCCCCTCCGGGCAGCGCAACAATCGAAAGCGGTGCGGCCATCTTGAACTCGACCACCGGGGGTCGGGAATTGAGCTCGCCCTCGAAGATCGTTCGCACCAGCCGCGCCACGCTGCGCAGGATAATCCCGCGTGCCATCCCCTTGGGAGACATGCGAGCCAGGGTCCGGGACGACCGGCCGCGGGTTCGGGCTGCGTACCGGGCGGCACGGCGACCCGCGTCGGCAAACACCAGAGGCGCATCGGGCCTGCGGCCCACCAGCCGAATGACCGACAGCACCTCATCGAGGTCGACGGTGCCGCCGCGCTCGGCGGTCTGACGGTAGCGTTGGATCTGTGCAGCCACGGTCGGACTCAGCCCCAGCCGGCGGACCACAATCTCTTCGGCAAGCTCGTCCATTCCGTCCTCGACAGGGGTGTCCAGGTTCCGGAGGGCCTCGAGCAGGCTGAGTGGGATGAGTGCGGCAACGGTGGGTTTAGGCACGGGATTCGGCGCGGAACATAGCCAGCCAAACGCTGCCGAGCCAGGGGGTGCCCGTGTTGCTTTCGAGGGGTACATTCCCTCTCATGGCTGAGCCCTCTGCCCCCGGGCGTTCGTTCGATCAGGAGGCCCTGCCCCACCTCGACACACTCTACCGGGTCGCTCTGCGTCTCACGGCGGATCCGACTCTGGCCGAGGACCTGGTTCAGGACACCATGCTCAAGGCCTATCGCTCCTGGCGGCAATACCAGCCAGGGACCAATGCCAGAGGATGGCTGCTCACTATCCTGCGAAACACCTTCATCAATGATTATCGCCGCCGGAAGCACGAGCCTGTGGCTATGGACCTCGAAGCCGTCGAGCCGCATGCCTTGTACCGCTCGGTCCAGGAGACCGACCCCGAAGGCACCTTCTTTTCCCAGATCGTGGACGCCAAGGTCATCGAGGCCATCGACGCCCTCCCGACGGAATTCAGGGAGGTGCTGGCTTTGAGCGACATCGAAGGCTTGCCCTATGGCGAGATCGCGGAGGCGCTCAAGATCCCGATCGGGACGGTGAAGTCGCGGCTGTTTCGCGCCCGCCGGCAGCTCCAGGCCGGGCTCTATGACCACGCCGTCGAGATGGGTTACATCAAGCCGCGGGAGACCGCACCATGAGCCGCCTGGACTGCGAGCAGGCGCTGGTCCATCTGCAGGACTACGTGAAGCGGGAGCTCACCCCCGAGCTGATCGCGGAGGTGCGGATCCACCTGGAGGAATGCCGGGACTGCGCCGGCTACGCCCGCTTCGAGGAGAGCTTCCTTTTGATGCTCGAGATAAGGACCCGCAGGGAAACCTGCCCCAAGGAGCTGCGCGAGCGAATTCTGGCGGCACTGAGGGCGGAGAGAGGCAGCTGACCGCGGTCCCGGTCGCGCTGGCGGCGCTGGTGTCCGCAGGCGCCGCCGTCATCGCCTGGCGCGCTCGCACCCTGACGCTCTCGGGTGCGCTCGCGGCATGGACGGTCGGCGTACTGGTTCTCCGCGGGACCGGATGGCAAGGCGGCGCGGTGCTGGCCGCCTTCTTCGTGTCGAGCAACCTGGTTTCCCGCCTCCGCCCCCGCCGGGTTCCACCGGGCCTCGATCCCAAGAGCGACCGTCGCGACCTCTGGCAGGTGTATGCCAACGGCGGAGCTGCCGCGGTCGGTGCCGGGGTCGGCATCATCGACAGCGCACTGGGGATCTGGCTGGTGACCGCCACGCTGGCCGCAGCGGCAGCGGATACCTGGGCTACCTCCGTGGGCGTGAGCAGCCGGACGCTCCCCCGGCTGATCTGGTCGGGCCGCACGGTGCCGCCCGGCAGCAGCGGTGGAATGACGCCGGCGGGGACCGCAGGCGCGGCAGCCGGGGCGCTGGTCGTCGCCGCCACCGGCTCGGTCGCCGCCGGGCTGCCCATGCTGCTGCCGGTCGGAACGCTGATAGGTTTCCTGGGGATGGTCGCGGACTCGACGCTCGGCGCGCTGCTTCAGGGGCGCTTTCGCTGCCCGGCCTGCGACATGGCGAGCGAATGGCGCCTGCACCGCTGTGGCGCCGCGACGATCCGAGAAGGTGGAATGGCATGGCTGAACAACGATGGGGTGAACTTCGTCGCGACGACCTTGGCGGGTTTCGCTGCGATGGGAGTGTGGTACTGGCTGTCGCGCAGTTAAGCCTTGGGTAGCGGCGTGTCTTCCGAGGCCGGCGGGCAGATTGACGTGCTAGTGGCCGGCGCCGGTCCCGCCGGCAGTGCCACGGCCACCCTGCTGGCCCGCGCCGGGTTTTCAGTTCTCCTGCTGGATCGCGCCGTGTTTCCCCGCGACAAGGCGTGCTCGGAATACATGAGCCCGGAAGCGGTTCGGATCCTGGCGCGCCTCGGCGTGGTGGAAATCCTCGAGAAGGCCGGCGCGTTCCCCCTCGAAGGAATGAAAGTGACGGGGCCACGCGGGGCCGCCGCGCACGGGAAGTTCGCCCTTGCGGGGCACCATCCATTCCGGTCCACCGGGCTCTCGATCTCGCGTCGAATCCTCGACAACGAATTACTGGGCGCCGCC
>JBDTUV010000315.1:0-3744 GCA_040007575.1 Gemmatimonadales bacterium | reverse complement strand
GCACCACGTGCTCCGCGCGGTGAGGACCTCGCTGTCCGACGCAGCCATACGGCTGGTCCCTCCGGTATGCCAGCAGGAGTTGGTAGAGGACTGCTGAGCGGAACGACCGGTTATCTTTCCGGGACGGTGCCCCTGTAGCTAGTTGCCAGCTGCCTCGAGTGTCTCACATGTCTACCGAACCAACATCCGAAGCCATCCGAAAAGCCATACGCGCGGTCAAGGATCCCGAGCTGAACCTCAACATCATTGACATCGGGCTGGTATACGAAGTCGATGTGGACGAGGCGGGGAGCGTACACGTGCAGATGACCCTCACTTCCCCCGGCTGCCCGGCGGGCGCCGAGATCATCGCGGACGTCAAGCGCGTGGTGGGTGATATGGAGGGGGTGCAGTCGGTAGAGGTCGAGCTGGTGTGGGACCCGTACTGGACACCCGAGAAAATGGACCCTCGCGTCCGGACGTTTCTCGGATTCTAGCGGGGAGACCTCGGGCGGGTCGACTTACGCGGCGGGGCGCTGCATGGCAGCGATGAGCGGGCCGCCGATCTCGCGGACCTGCCAACGGCGCAGCTCCGGCACCGCGGCGAGCTCCTCGATGGACGCCGGATTGATTCGGGCAATCGCCTCGAGCGTGCCGTTCGGACAGAGGACGCCAGGCGCCAGATCGTACTGAGTGGCAAGGAGGTTTCGGCCGGCCTTGAGTCGTTCCAGGCGGGCCTCGTAGGCAGGGTCCTGGTGCCGCCGAGGCGGCCGCTCTACCCGGGGCAGATCGGCCTCAGGGACCGCCAACCCCCGCTGCACCGCCGCCAGAATTTCGCGCCCTCTTCGCTCCGCCTGCTCTCCGCCAATTCCCCGCACCGCCTTGAGCTCGGCCAGATTGGTCGGCGGCTCCTTGGCCATGGCCAGCATTGGCTCGTTGTTCAGAATCCGAAATGCCGCTTTGTCGGTGCGCCGCGCCAGCTGGTCACGCCACTCGAAGAGCTCGCGCAGAACGGCCAGTGCCCTGCCGGGCAGTACCTTTGCGCCCTTGAGCCGGAGGTAGGGCGGCTCGTCTGCGACGGCCGGCGACCATCGAGCCCCCGTCGCCAAGGCGAACTCCTCTTCTGCCCACTCCAGACGGCCGCGCTCGCGGAGCTGCTGCCTAAGCAAGTCCCGAAGGGTCGGAAGATGGTGGGTGTCGGCCGCCGCATACTCCAGCATCTCGGGCGAGAGCGGTCGCGCCGACCAGTCGGCGCGCTGATAGCGCTTATCCAGCTTCACGCCGAGATACTTCTCCAGCAGGGCGGCGAGCCCCACCCCGGGCTCGTTCAGCAGCTGGGCGGCGATGCGAGTGTCGAAGAGGTTGGTGATCCCGAAGCCGTACTCCAGGTTGAGCAACCTGAGATCATAGTCGGCGTCATGAAAGACGATCTCGATGCCTGGATCGGCCAGCGCGGCGGCGAGCGGCGCAAGGCTGGTCACGGCAAGTGGGTCAACCACCGCGGTCTCCCGCCGGGATGAGAGCTGGAGTAGATAGATGCGGTCGTGAAAGCGATGAAAGCTGGCGGCCTCGGTGTCGACAGCCAGGAGCGGCTCGCCCTGGAATCGCTGGAAGAGATGCTCCAGCTCAGCCTGGCTATTGATCAGGCGAACACCCGGATCCGGCGGGCCATCGGGTCGAGGGGCAACGCTCACCCCGAAAGGTTATTGGGGCCGCTACCCCGCGCAACAGGGGGTTTAGTCCGGCTTGCCAACCAGCTCGAGGCCCGCGGCAATCTCATCGAGAGCCTTGGAGAGGGTCTTGTAGAACTCCGCGTCCGGCTGTGGTGCGCCCCCCATTGCGGCGTCCATCTGAAGCTTCCGGGCAAGGCGGGCGGCGTGGCGGATGTAGTCGGTCGGTGGTTTCATGTCAGCGGGGCGGCGGGGCCGCGGGGCAGCAGGGCAGTATGTCGGGAACAGTCGTGTTGCTGGAACATAGGTAAAGCGGCGCTGGAATTCAGTCCACCCCGAGACACTGCCCCGCCGCCCCGCGGCCCCGCTGCCCCACTATTATTTCCACCATGTCCACCCCCGAGATCGACCTCGTCGTCTACCCTGACGAATGCGACGCCTTCGGGCACCTCAACCAGGCGTCATTCCTCAGCCTGTTCGAGCGGGCCCGCTGGGAGATGCTGCGCGATGGCCCCGGCATGGACGTCTTCACCCGCAGTGGGGCCTGGCCGGCGTTGCGCAAGACGGTCATCGAGTACCGGGCGGCCGCGTTCCCGGGAGACGTGCTTCGCTTTCAGCAGGTGCTTACCCACCACGGGCGCACCAGCTTTACGATGCGTCAGGCTGCGCGACGGGTCCGGGACGATACCCTCATTGCCAGCGCCGAGTTCGTCTTCGTCTGCATCGACCGCGATGGCCGGCCAATCCCGGTGCCGCAGGAATTCAGCGAATACATGAATGCGCGGCGCGGTTCTCCGGGGAACGTGCAGCGCATCACCGTGCACGGAGTGAATCTCGCGGTCGAGGAGCGAGGCGAGGGACCGGCCGTCCTGTTCGTGCACGGCTACCCGTTGGACCGTACCATCTGGCGGGAGCAGATCGGGGCGCTCGAGGGTTTCCGCTGCATTGCGGTCGACCTGCGCGGCATGGGCCAGTCCGACTCGCCGGATCTGGGTTACAGCATGCCGATCTATGCTGCCGACCTCGCTGCGCTGCTGGACGTCCTGGGTGTGGATGACGTGGTTCTCTGCGGGCTGTCGATGGGCGGCTACGTGGCTTTCGAGTTCCTGCGACAGTGGCGCTCGAGAGTGCGCGGGTTGGTGCTCATGGATAGTCGGGCGGATGCGGATAGTACCGAAGCGCGCCGGGCTCGCGACGCGGCAGCTGCCACTGCGCGCGAGCGTGGCGCGGCGGCCATTGCCGACGCAATGCTTCCCAAGATGCTGGCCCCGGCGACACTCGGCCGCCGGCCGGATGTCGCCGAGCAGGTTCGCGCACTCATGTCACGCACGCCGGTGGCCGGCATCGTCGGGGCGCTGGCCGCCATGCGTGACCGCGAGGAGAGCGAGTCCCTGCTCCCGACGCTCGCCGGTGTGCCGACACTGGTGATTGTGGGCGAGGCCGACACCCTGACCCCACCAGACCAGGCACGAGCAATGGCCGCGGCGATCCCCGGCGCCCGCCTTGCCGTGATTCCCGGAGCGGGCCACTTGCCTCCAGTGGAACAGCCGGAGACGACCACCGCTCGCCTTCGGGAGTTCCTAAAATCTTTGGAGTGAAACCTTCCGGACGAGCTGGGCGTTGTATTTTATGGCGGCAGGACCTGCGAAGGGTCTCCGCTGAATCAGATGGTCCTACCAAACTTCGGCTCCGGGGTCGCGGCTAAGCAGTACGATCCCGGGGCTCCTTTCTTTAGGTGGTAAGCGGTGACCGGTAAGCAGTAAGCGGGGAGCCCCGCTTACCCCGGAACTCACCGCTCACCGCTCACCGCTTACGCTTTAGCGTTTAGGTCGCCCCGGCGGAGTCTCGCTGTTGAAGACTTCTTTGTTCTTCTCGATAAAGGGGGCCATCTGGGGCGGCACGTCCTCCTCAGGGAAGATGGCTGTCACCGGGCACTCGGGCTCGCAGGCGCCGCAGTCGATGCATTCGTCAGGGTGAATGTAAAGCTGGTCCTCGCCCTCGTAAATGCAGTCCACCGGACATACATCCACGCAAGCGCGATCCTTCACCCCAATGCAGGCCTCGACTATCACATAGGTCATTGCTGCGGCTCCTC
>JBDTUV010000314.1:0-3749 GCA_040007575.1 Gemmatimonadales bacterium | reverse complement strand
CCGCCCAGCACGGCCACAAAGGGTCGCTTCGGCTCGTGCAATGCCTCGCCCAGATAGCGCAGCTCCCGCTCCATCAGAAGGCCGGAGACCGCCGGTTTCAGGACTCGAGCAATCGCCTCAGTGCTCGCGTGGGCTCGATGGGCCGACCCGAAGGCGTCGTTCACATAGAGATCGCCCAGGGCGGCGAATCGCTCGGCCAGGGCGGAATCGTTCTCCTCCTCGCCGGGGTAGAAGCGAGTGTTCTCCGCTACCGCCACACCGCCTCGGGGGAGGCGCTTGGTGACTGTGACGGCCTCAGGTACTGTCGGGTCGGGTATAAACGTGACCGGGGCACCAAGCAACTTCTCCAGAGCCCGGACCACCGGCCGCATGGAGTATTTCGGGTCGGGACCCTTCTTCGGGCGTCCCAGGTGGGAGAGCAGGACCAGGCGGGCACCGCGGTCCCGCAGATACTTGATAGTGGGCAATGCGGCGCGAATGCGGGTGTCGTCGGTGACCACACCGTCCTTGATGGGACAGTTGAAGTCCACCCGTACGAGAGCACGCCGTCCTTCGAGCGATCCCTTGTCCAGCGATTCGAGTGTGCGCTTCACCGGCGCGACCCGACGTAGCGCAGCAGGTCGACGCACCGGGCCGAGTAGCCCATCTCGTTGTCGTACCAGGAAGTGACGTTGACGAGGGTGCCGCCCACCACGTTGGTCGAGAGCGCGTCGATCGTGCTCGACATGAGATTGCCGATGTAGTCCACCGAGACCAGGGGCTCGTCACTCACCGCGATGACGCCTTTGAGGGAACCCGACTTCGCGGCTTCGCGAAATACGTTGTTCACTTCGTCGGCCGAGGTGGCCTTCTGAACCACGCAGGTCAACGCCACCACGGAGACGTCGGGCGTCGGCACCCGGAGCGCTACACCGTCGATCTTTCCTTTTACTTCCGGAATGACGAGTGACGTCGCCTTGGCAGCTCCGGTGCTGGTGGGAATGATCGAGACCGCCGCCGCGCGAGCCCGGCGCAGATCCTTGTGCGGCAAGTCGAGGATGTTCTGATCGTTGGTGTAGGAATGCACCGTGGTCATGAACCCGCTCACGAACCCGAAGCGGTCCAGGATCACCTTCACCACCGGTACCAGGCAGTTGGTGGTGCAGCTGGCGTTGGAGATGATCTGATGCTTGGCGGGATCGTACGCCTCGTGATTGACGCCGTAGACGATAGTGATGTCCTCCTGCTTGGCCGGAGCGGAGATGATCACCCGCTTGGCCCCCCCCTTCAGGTGCAGCGCGGCCTGCTCGCGGTCGGTGAAGCGGCCGGTGGCCTCGAGCACCAGCTCGACACCCAGGTCTTTCCACGGGAGCTTGCTGGGGTCCTTTTCCGAAAGCACCTTGATTGCGCGGCCGTCAACCGAGATCGAGTCGGCCTTGGCCGCCACGTCGCCCTCGAAGCGGCCGTGTACCGAGTCGTATTTGAGCAGGTGCGCCAGCGTCTTCGTGTCGGTGAGGTCGTTGACCGCGACGAACTCGAGCTCCGACACGTGCATGGCCTTGGCGGCTCGCACCACATTCCGGCCGATCCGGCCGAAGCCGTTGATGCCTACTCGGATTGCCATTGAGCTCCTCGTGAACCGTGATGTCTAGGGTCAAAGGTCTAGGGTCTACGTCCAACCTCAAGAGCGCAGCATGATCTACAGCATCAGTGAGACCCTAGACCCTAGACTCTAGACTCTCAGACTCCTGCATCGAGTTCAACCATCGCACGCGCGAAGGTCACCGCCTCTACCCGCCTGGCACCGGCCGCCGACAGCGCCGCTGCTGCCGCCGCGAGGGTGGCGCCGGTAGTAAGCACGTCGTCCACCAACACCAGCTCCAGGCCATCGACCGGCTGGGCTCGAAACGCACCCGCGACGTTGGCGTGCCGCGCCTCGGGCGTCAGCGCGGTCTGGGTGGGGGTCTCCCTGACTCGCTGGAGCAGGTCCGTCCCCAGCGGCACTCCGATTCGACTGCCGAGCGCCGCGGCGATCCGTTCGCTCTGATTGTAGCCTCGCTGCCGCTGGCGGCGGCCGCCGAGTGGAATCGGTATCAAGGATACCTGGCCCGTCAATGGCTCGAGCCCTCGCATCGCTTCGGCCATGGCTTCTGCGGCGCGACTCCATCCCTCGTACTTGAGCTGGTGCACCGCCTCGCGGGCGGAACCCTCCAGCCAGACCGCGCTGCGTACCCGGGTGAGGCCCTCGGGCCACCCGGCGCAGAGACGACACTCCAGTCCCCGAAAAGACGGCTGCCCGCAGCGATCACACACCGGGTGCGGGATCGGCCGCCAGCGGAGGCGGCACAGATCGCAGATGAGCGCGTCTTCCCGCTCGGAGATCGGCTCGCTGCAGAGCAGGCAGGCGGCCGGCAGGAGGAAGCGCTCCACCCCCGCGAGTATCTCCCCGCAGCCGGCACCGAGCCAATCAGCGAAGGGCCGCATTGACCGCCGCCCGCATGACCTCCACCGGTGCGGGCTTGCCGGGAAACCAGCTCTCGAACGCCGCCGCACCCTGGGCCACCAGCATGGCACGGCCGTCCGCTGCCCGCCGGACCTTGGGCCGCATGGCCCTGATCCATCGCGTCTCACCCACGGCGTACACCATGTCGAGCGCGATCTCCGCTCGAGGGGCGAGGTCGGCAGCAATCGGCAGCGGATCATCGGGCTTGAGGCCGAGCGGCGTAGAGTTGATCAGCACCCGGCACTCTGAGGCCGCGGCAAGCCCCACGCCGCGGGAGGAGATCCAACGCTCGAAATCACTCCGGCGACCGGCGTCTCGCGACGTTACCGCGACGTCGACTCCGCGCTCACGTGCCGCCACCACCGCCGCTCGGGCCGCCCCACCGGTTCCCGCGATCAGCCAGGGAGCGTCAGGTGCCTCCAGTTGGTGCAAAGCCTCGAGTACACCCCGCACGTCGGTGTTATCGCCGACGCTGCCACCGTCCTCGCCCCAGAACGTGTTGCAGGCGCCAACCACCTCCGCCAGCTCACGGCAGACGTCCACCGCGTGAGCGGCGGCCTCCTTGTATGGCACGGTCACGTTGCCGCCCCCGCCGGATCGGACAAGGGCCTGGATGAGGGGCGGCACATCTTCGGCCGGGCATGCGAGGGGAACGTAGACCGCCTGAATTCCGAGGGCACGGAAGGCGGCATTCTGCATGACTGGAGAGAGGGAGTGCGCGACCGGATTTCCCAGAATCGCCAAGACGCGCGTGGAACCGGTGATCACCGCACGGTGCCGGCCACCCGGCCCACGACGCCGTTGATCATGTCCTGCAGCTCGTCGTACGTTGTGCGATAGCTGGTGAGATCGGAGCCGAACGGATCGCTGACCTCGCGGTTGCCCTCTTCCCGCCCGACGTACTCGCCCAGCACGTGCACCTTGTCCTCGCCACCCAGCTCGGCCACCCGGGCGCGATGATGCCCGGACATGGTGAGGATCAGATCCGACGCCTTAACCAGCTCGCGGGTCAGCAGCTGAGCCCGATGGCCGCTCATGTCGAGGCCGTGCTCCAGCCCCACCAGGTAGGCCCCCTCCGAGACCGGAGCGCCATCCCATGCGCCGGTCCCGGCAGAAGCGACGGTTACCTGGTCGGCCCCCCGGCTCGCGAGCGCCTCGCGCAGGAGCGCCTCAGCCATGGGACTGCGGCAAGTGTTCCCGGTGCAGACGAACAAGACATGCATGATCAGAAGATAACAGCGGGGCAGCGGGACAGCGGGACAGCAAC
>JBDTUV010000313.1:0-3749 GCA_040007575.1 Gemmatimonadales bacterium | reverse complement strand
GGTGCTCGCCGGTGCGGCGGTTACGTCCTCGCCTTTCAAGGAGGGGGAGCTCGACTTGGGTGGCGGTGGTGCCACCTACGACCTTCGACCCCTATGGCGGAGGCGTCTCGCGTTGGGGCTGCGTTATCGGTTGTGACGTGAAGTCAGGAGTCGGAAGTCAGGAGTCGGGAGTCAAGGAGTCAGCAAGCAGATGGTTGTATCAGCCGGCAGATCCCGCTGACTGCCTCCCGACTCCCGACTCCTGCCTCCTGACTACGCCGCCGCAGGCTTCACAGAATCTGCCATCCGGCACCAGGCCGGCACCACAGCGATCGCAGTACTGGCGGGCCGCCGGCGGCGTGGCGGAACGAAGCGAACGTACCCGGGCGGCAACCAGAGCCTCGATGTCGGTGGACATCGAGGCTACCTGCTCCCCGCGCAGCGCTTCGACCGCGGCCACGGTGTACTTCGCCTTGAGGAACTCGTAGTCCTCGTCCGAGAGCTTGCCCGTCTCCCGGTCGAACTCGATTTCCTTGAGCGCGGCCAGGGCCACGCCTTTGGGGGTCTCCTCGGGATCGAGCGGCTCGAACGGCAACGGTGGAGAGGCGCGGGGACGAATAAGAGGCTGCAGCACCAGCCAGAGTGCGGCAATCCCGACCAGGGCGGCTGCGAGCGCCTCGCCGGCCATCAGTCTTCGAGCTCGGCCAGGGCGCGACGCAGCCGGTCCAGCTCCTCCGGGCTGGCGTGAGCTCCCATCGGCAAGGCTGGAGCAGCTGTTGTGCTGGCGGCAGCAACCGCCGCCTTCCTGCGGGTAATGAAGAGGATTAGCCCGGCGCCGGCGGCCACTATGAGGCTCCCAGGCAAGAAGTACCCGGTCAGGTTGATGACGCCCTCCGGCTTCGGGGCCATCAGAGCCTTCTCGCCGTACTTGGCGACGAACGCATCCAGGATCTGTTGCGCGGTCTTGCCCTGGTCCCTCAGGGCCAGGACTTCCCGATGCAGCTCGGGTGAATAGGTGCAGGTAAAGTCGGTGGTCCGGCAGGTAAAGACGTCCAGGGTGCAGCCGCAACTGCAGGCCAGTCGCTGCTCGATCTTCTGGACCTCGGCCTCATCTCCCCTGACGGCAGTCGGTTCCCGGGAACGGCCCACCACGCTCGGATCGCGCAGGGTCCCGGACGCACCTCGGCCAGAGAGGGAGTCCTGGGGCGCCTGCAGGCCCACGGCGGTCAGCAGAAAATGCCGGCGGGAAAGCCCTGCACGGCCGCTGTTCATGCTCAGTCCTTCCCCGCCCCGACCAGCGTCACTTCGTATCCCGCCTGGGCCCGCCGCGGAACCGAGCTGGTCGGCCCACCGCCGGGCCACATCGTCAGTATACCGCCCAGGGCCAGCACGAAACCGCCGGCCCAGACCCACCAGACCAGAGGATTGATGTTGAAGCGGTACACCGCCTCCTCGGTCCCATTGACCGCCCCGGCGAACACGATGTAGACGTCCTCCTGGAGGTTGCTGCGAATGCCTACCTCGGTCGAGGGCTCGAACGTGGGCCGCTTGAAGCTGTCCACGTGTTGCCGCTTCTCCGAGGTCATGATGCCGAGCGACCGGCCGTCCTTGCTCACCTCGACCGTGGCCGCGGATACGATCCGGTTGAGCGCCTCGTACTGTGAGATGCCCATGTGGGTGAATCGGTAGGTGTGGCCGAACGGGCTGCTCATCTCCACCGAGTCACCCGGCTTGAGCGTGGCTTCCTGTTCCCGCTTGAATGCCATCCCGGCAAACGCCACGAAATAGATCAGCACTGCCACGTGCACGATGTAGCCGCCGTAGCGCCGTCGATTGCGCCCGATCAGGTGAGCGAACGCCAGGGGAATCGATTCCCCGTGCATCCGCCTCCGGGCCCGCACCCCTCTATAGAACTCCTGCCCGATGGTGCCGGCCACGAATCCGGCCAGCGACAGCGCCACCGTGGCGTAGAAGTCGCGCACCCCAACGGCGAGCAGGGCGCCCAGGGTAACCAGGCCGCAGGCCACCGGTACGATGAACTGTCGCTTGAGGTTGCTGGTTGAAGCCTTGCGCCACGCAATCAACGGCCCCACGCCGGTCAGGCCCAGCAGCAGCAGTCCCAGCGGGATGTTGACCCGGTTGAAGAAGGGAACCCCGACCGTGATCTTGGTGCCCCGCACCAGCTCGGACAGGATGGGGAACAGGGTCCCCCAGAGGACCGAAAAGGCGATGCCCACCAGGAGCAGGTTATTGAAGAGGAAGGCCGCCTCACGGCTCACCACCGACTCCAGCCGCACGTCAGCCTCGAGCAGATCCCAACGGGTGTAGAGCAGGGTGAAGGACAGGACTGCCACTATGACGAGGAAGGCGAGGAAAAAGTACCCCACGTTCGACTGAGTGAAGCTGTGCACGCTGGCGATCACGCCGGAGCGGGTAATGAAGGTGCCGAAGATGCTCAGGAGAAACGTCCCGATGACCAGGCTGAAGTTCCATCGCTTCAGCATGCCCCGCTTCTCCTGGATCATGACCGAGTGAAGGAATGCGGTCATGGTCAGCCACGGCAGGAGGCTGGCGTTTTCCACCGGGTCCCAGGCCCAGTAGCCGCCCCACCCCAGCTCGACGTAGGCCCACCACATGCCCAGCGTGATGCCGATACCCAGGAACAGCCAGGACACCAGGGTCCACTTCCGCATCGCGTGGATCCAGCCGACGTCGAGCCGCCGGGAGAGCAGCGCGGCCATGGCAAAGGCGAACGGAATCGTCAGGCTGATGTAGCCCAGGTAGAGCATCGGCGGGTGGATGACCATCCCGACGTTCTGCAACTGGGGATTGAGCCCGCGACCGTCCGCCGGTGTGAACGCGAGCCGCTCGAACGGATCGGCGGCAAAGATCATCACGGTGACGAAAAAGGTGATCACGGCCGCGGTCACACCCGCCACGTACGGCATCAGGTAGGAAAAGCGCCGGGGGGTGAGCAGCTGGGCGGCGCTGGCGAACAGCGAGAGCACCACGGCCCAGAATAGCAGCGAGCCTTTTTGTCCGGCCCAGAAGGCCGAGAAGATGTAGGCGCTGGGGAGGTTTCGGGAGGTGTAGGCGGCGACGTACTCGATGTTGAAGTCGTGGGAGACGAGCCCCTTCCACAACGACAACGACGCGACGAGCAGGCACCCGGTGATGGCGTAGATCGAGCGGACTACCGTCGCGCTCAGCTCGGGACGGCCCTGCCAGCGGCCGGAGAACGACAACACGACGCACCAGAGCCCGAGGACAAAGGCGGCCCAGAGCGCGAACTGCCCAAGTAGTGTCATTGATGTCTAGGCCTGGGGAACGGCCTCATAGCGGGAGCCACACTTCGCGAGGACATCGGTGGCACGGATGACGCCATCGCGCCCCAGACGGCCTTCGACCACCACTTCGATATCGTTGGCATCGGTGAACGTATCCGGCACCAGACCCTGGTAGGTGACGGGATAGGTCTTGATCCCGTCCGAGACCTGGAAGTCGATGCGTCTCCCATTCACATCGCGCCTGACCGATCCCGGGACTACCCGGGCGCCCACCTTGAACCCGACGTTTTCGACGAACGTGGGATCGGCCGCGGTCTTGCTGGCCAGCTCGGCAGGCGTCAGAAAGTAGACCCCGGTCTCCCTGACACCTTGGGCGATGAGCAAGGCCACGCTCCCCACGATGAGGGCAGCGCCTAAAACGAATTTGTGACCTGCCTTCATGACCGCTCCGTGGTAGAATCAACGCCTCAATAATACTACGCC
>JBDTUV010000312.1:0-3761 GCA_040007575.1 Gemmatimonadales bacterium | reverse complement strand
GCCCCGGATCGCCAGGGCCTCGAGAGCACCGCCACGCGCCAGCTGCCCAGGTACCGCGGGCTTGAAGCGATAGAACCCCGCCGGCGTTCGGTCCTCGGTCTGGTAGATCCAGCCGGTGGCTGGGTCGGTCGCGACTGCCTCGTGCTGGAAGCGGCCCATGGCATCCAGCCTTACAGGATCGACGACATCGTTGGCAGACGCGGGGACTTCGAAGGCGTAGCCGTGATTTTTGGTCCACCCGTTGCCGGCGCCGGCCACGGTCTCCTCACAGCTGATCCAGCTGCCCCACGGCGTGGGGCCACCGGCACAGTTGACTGAAGTGCCGGTCAGGCTGGCGAACTGCCTCAGCAAGGTTGCCCGGCCGTCCGGGTCCAGCCGAACCTCCAGGGTCGTAGTCCCCCCGGGCCCGAGCCGATCGTATGACCTGTCTCCGAAGGGCCGGCTCAATTCCGGCGGGTCGCGGAGCTCATGATTCCTGACTAGCCGTACGGTGTCGAGGCCCGCTGCAAAGGCCGCCATTCCATCGAAAGCGTTGGGGACAACGCCACCCACCATTTCCTGGCCTGATGTGCTGAGGATTGCGGCGTGGAATCCGCTGGGAATCGAGATGATCTCCCCCACCTCCTTGCTGGGTGACAGGGGCCCATACCCGCCCTCACCCCTATCTGCCTTGAGATCTCTGGGATCAGGCTTGGTTGACCGGGACGCCGCGCATGAGATGAGACCGGAGAGTGAGGGGGCCAGCAGAGCGCCGCCGGCCAAGGCAGACGCGTGGAGGAATCTTCGGCGATCGAGATCACTCATGTGGAACGCTCCAGGGCAGGCAGCGCCATGGCCGCCAGAATGAGAGCGGCACCGGCCCACTGGAGCGTCCCCAGCCGCTCACCGAGGACGACAAAGCTGGTCAGTGCAGCGAACACCGGCTCGAGCGTGAAGATGAGTGCCGTGTGCGAGGGGCTCAGCACCTGCTGGGCACGCAGCTGCGTGTAGAAGGTCCAAAGCCCTTGGTAACGGTGAATGAGACGCCCCAGGCCAGGCAGACCAGTACTAGCCAGCCCACCGCCCGGCGGCGGGTCATCCGGCGAGGGCGGCCTGAGTCGGTGAAAGCAGCGGCTGGAGATAGCGGCCGGTGTGCGACTCCGGCACTTCGACGATCTCTTCCGGAGTTCCCTGAGCAACGACACGGCCGCCGGCATCGCCTGCATCGGGGCCCATGTCGATGACCCAGTCGGCCCGCTTGATCACATCGAGGTGGTGCTCGATGACGACTACAGTGTGGCCCGCATCGACCAGCCGGTCCAGCACGTGGATGAGCACCCGCACATCGTCCAGGTGCAGTCCGGTGGTGGGCTCGTCCAGGATGTAGAGCTTCCGGCCTTCACGCTTCCCGGCCTGGGCCAGCTCCCGGGCGATCTTGAGCCGTTGGGCCTCTCCGCCGGACAGGGTGGTGGCGGGCTGCCCCAGCCTCAGATATCCCAACCCCACCTGCTGAAGCTGCCACAGCGCGGCACCGAGTCTGGGCTGGTGGCGAAACCGGGTTATCGCCTCATCGACAGTCCACTGAAGCACGTCGTGGATCGATCTGCCGGATATCCTGACGTCGAGCACTTCGCGCCGATACCGGGTGGCGCCGCAGGACTCGCAGGGCACGAACACGTCCGCCAGGAAAACCATCTCCACCTGGACGTGCCCGGCGCCTTCGCACGTCTCGCACCGACCTCCAGGCAGATTGAAGGAGAAGGTTGCGGAGGTGTACTTGCGTTGGCGGGCGAGCGGCTGGCTGGCGAACAGCTCGCGGATCTCGTCGAACGCCTTGATGTAGGTCACCGGGTTTGAGCGCGGCGAGCGTCCGATGGGAGACTGGTCTACCAGCAGCACGTCCTTCAGGAGCTCCCATCCCGTGATCGAGGCGACCTGTCCCACCGGCTCGCCGAGGTGGGACTTGGCGGAGTGCTCGCCACGAAGCTTCGCCTCGAGGTTGCGGTATACCACGTCGTGCAGCAGCGTGCTCTTTCCCGACCCGGACACACCCGTAACCGCGGTCAGGGTGCCCAGCGGAATGTCCACATCTACGTCCCTCAGGTTGTGCAGGTCGGCACCCCGAACCCGTAGCCATTGAGGCCCCGCTGGGCGGCGCACGCTCGGCACCGCGATGCTTTTCTTTCCGGTGAGGTACTGACCGGTGAGTGACGTTCGCGCCTCGGCAACTGGCCCTGCGTGCACCACCTTCCCACCCTGCTCCCCGGAGCCGGGGCCGAGCTCGAGCATGAAATCGGCCTGCTTGATGGCGGCCAGATCGTGCTCGACCACTATCACCGTGTTACCCGCGTCGCGCAGCCGGTGCAGCAAGCTCAACAGGCGGTCGGTGTCCCGCGCATGCAGGCCTACCGAAGGCTCATCCAGGACGTACAGCGTATCCACCAGGCGCGAGCCGAGCGCGTTGGAGAGCGAGATCCGCTGGGCCTCGCCCCCGGAGAGGGTGCGAGTCTGACGAGCGAGGGTCAAATAGCCCAGCCCGACGTCTCGAAGAAAACTCAGTCTGGCGTCGAGCTGATCGATGATGAGGTGCGCTACCGAGCGTTCCCACGGCGTGAGCGAGAGCCCCTGTAGCCAGTCGTGCAATGCATCCACGGAGCGGCCCGCCACCGACCCGATGGCGTCATTCCCGATGCGGACGGACAGCGCATCCGGGTTGAGGCGGCTTCCTCCGCACTCGACACAGGTCTTGGCAAGCTGATACTGCCGCAGGAACACCCGGATGTACTGCTTGTAGCGCTTCTCCTCCAGGCCCTTCAGGAATGGATGGATGCCGATGAAACGGCCTTTGCGTCCGTAGAGCAGCTCCCGCCTTTGGGTCGGCTTCAGCTTGGACCACGGCTTGTGGGGATCGGCGCCGATCGACTTGGCGAAATCGAGGAGAATCTTGCGGCGAGACTCGTAGCGCGGCTTGGTCCAGGGATCGATGGCGCCTTCCGCCAGGCTCCTTTCGGGATCGCAGATGATCAGCGAGTCGTCGTACTCGAGGACGGCTCCGAAGCCATTGCAGATTGAGCAGGCCCCCCGTGGGTTGTTGAATGAGAACAGGGCAGGAGTGACGTTGGCGGCCGGGGTGTCACAACTGCTGCAGGCCGGGAACTCGGTGAACCTGGTGCGTCCGGTAACCGGGGTGCCTCCGTGCAACACAATGGCGACGCCCCCGCCCTCCCGAAAGGCGGTGGTAAGGGACTCCGCCAGCCGCGACGCCGACGCGGGCCCACCCTCCAGCCGATCCACTGTCACCAGGAGATCCTCGACGGTGGTGAGGTCGAGCAGGGCGGGGAGGTCGTCCAGGTGCAGCGGCACCCCATCCGCCACCACCCGGACGAAGCCGAGTGCCCGCAGGTTCTCGACCACGGTCGCATGGGTCAAACGGGTCAGGGGCGGGAGCGGGAAGCAGACCTGGAGTCGCCCGCTCACCTGCGCCAGAACGGCGTCGGTGGCCGCCTGCGGCGTGTCCCGGCGCACCGGCCCGCCGCACACACGACAATAACTCTTGCCGATGCGGGCCCAGAGCAGCCGCAGGTAGTCGTAGACCTCGGTGGCGGTGCCAACGGTCGAGCGGCTGGATACGACCGGGTTGCGCTGCTCGATGGCAACGGCCGGCGCCAAACCCTCGAGCCGGTCCACCAATGGCTTGGGCATGCGGTCGAGAAACTGCTTGGCGTAGGTCGACAGGGACTCGATGTAGCGGCGCTGCCCCTCGGCGTAGAGGGTGTCGAACG
>JBDTUV010000311.1:0-3768 GCA_040007575.1 Gemmatimonadales bacterium | reverse complement strand
AGGAGCGTTCCGGACAGTTGGATCAGCCCGGCATAGGGCTGCACCGCTCTGAGCATCACATCACAAGAGAGCATCGCGCCCTGTGAAAATCCCCCGAGGATGGTCTTGCGCGGGTCCGCGCCGAATTTGTGTTCGACTTCCTTGAGGAACGCCAGCATAGTCTCACGCGCCGGAGCGAGGCCTTTGGGGATGTCTTGCGAGAGATCACGAACCCGACCGGCCATTCGATCAGCCTGCATGCGCGCCATGTCGATGAGCCACCAGGCGCGCGCATCCCTCGGCCCAAAACTCAACGAGAACGGGCCTTCAGGAAAGACAAACCTCGTACCGGGTGGCACGTGCAGGACGTCGGCGAGCGACACAAGATCGTCCCCCGGCGCGCCGAAACCGTGCAGGAGCAGGACGAGAGGACCGCGACCTCCACCCTGTTCATCGGTGCCGCCCGTGACCCTCGTCCGCAGACCACCTAATTGTTCTTCGCGCATGAGCGGTCCGTTATCTCATATACAAATATTGCAGTAATGCCACCACGCCGTAGAGGGAGGATTCGACGACGGGTTGTTGGTAGAAGGGAACGAACGCGCCCTTCTGGTTGGCCTCGACCTGGTCGATGATGTACTGGACTTGCTTCGCGCGGATTTCGTGGTCCTTGCCGAGCCCGAGGGCTTGGATCATTTGCTTGCTCAAGCCGGCCAAGACTGCCTGCTTTGCCCGGTCGGCAGATTGATAGAGCAATAACGCGCCGCTCATGGCCAGGACAACATTCAACGCCCAGGCCAGCAGCAGCAGCAGTGGGTAGTTCCAGATATCGAAGTAGTCGTTGCGCGCGGCGATCATGATGAGCAAGGCGATGAAGGGATACCGGATGAGGCGATTGACCGCTTCCGTCCGTCGGCTGATCAGGTCGATGCCGGCTAAGTACTTGAGCTTTTCAAACTCGGCCTTGTGGCTCTGGCTCAATCCATACTCGCGCAAGTACTCCTGCTGCACCTGCTCCGACCACCCCCCGCTCGAGGTGTTCACCCAACCGACCCACCGACGGCACAACATGACTTCGTCAAACACCGCCAGATTCAGCAGCACCACGAGGCTCATGCTGACCAGCGTCAGGATCACATCTACTCGACAGCTCAGCCATCCCCGACAGGGATGGATCATCTCTTCGTCAATGACCCAGTGATCCAAGGAAATCATGATCGCGCCATACAGCAGGAACAGGACCAGGACGCGCGCCATCCGCTGCAGCGGGCTTGCCGCGTCGAGGTACCAGGACCAGGCTTGATCGACCGTGGTGGCCGCTCTGGTGGCGGCCGGATGATAGACCCGTTGCACATTGGTCCAAAACGTCCTCAGGGTGAATCGGGCGCGAGGGCCCTGATCGATGCGGAATAAGAAATCCTCGGTGAGGTGGTCGCTGTTCTTCGTCAGGTCTCGGGACCCTTTGACCAGGAAGACGAGGCACAACATCACCACGAGAAGCCGGAGCCACTCACCGGGCCAAATGCTCACGCCTGCGGTCCACGAAAAGGGTTCGCCTTCATCGTGATGGGCCATGAGGGCTGTCACGCCACCCATGGTCCAAAAGACTGCCGTCCCGGCTAACAGGATAAGGCCGACCACAGTGAGCAGACGCCAGGAGCGCGAGACCCGCACCCAGAGTCGCTGATTGGTCCAGGCGAGCACCGTCCCGACGAACAGCCCGATCGCGACCAGCGCCGTCAAGGTGCTGCTGCTGGGACTGATGCCCTGCTTCAATTGGCCCTGATTGTCCGTATGCTCGAGGTCTGTGCGCAAGGGATGGATCGTTCTCACACCTTCGACATCGACGACGCTTAAGTCCACAGCGCCCTCTCGACCCACTTCGAAGATCCGAGGATGTTCAGCCGCGTCGTAGACACGGTCTTCGGGGGTCAGTGCCACGTGATACCCCGCCGGGCAGAGAGCCGTCGAATTCTGCCGATCGCTCGTTGTGCGACAGGCCACGTGATTCACCGCCCGGAGCACGGCAAAGTAGGTGGCCGTTTGATAGCTGCTCCGAAACGGCGGAACATCGCGTTGGAGACCACCGTCCAACTGCAAGCCGAACGGCGAGGCGACGACCATGTTCCTGGTCCACTTGTACTCGCTTGCGTGGAGATGGCGTGCGTCGAGATCGACGGTGAAGAAGACAGCGTAGGGAAAGGCCGGCCGGAGCGCTTTGATAATGAGCACCGCGTCGTAGGGGTCTGTGCCCAGGATGCCGATCGCTTTAGCCCCTTCTCCTTCGTCTTGGATCCGCGCGGTCAAGGCGCGCACATAATCAAGCTGACTGGTGCCTTCGGGACGTTCCTGCAGCCCACCGGCCAGAGCATCCTTCGCCGTCACATTGGCTTTGGGTTTCTCTCCACGCTCAGCTTTCACGCTGTCGTCGCCCGGCACTTCGCCATCGAGACCGCTGAGGTAGCTATACCGGAAGACGTTCAAGGTCAGGGACTCATAGTCCGCTGGGCGCTGAATCTGCAAATCGACCGCGCGCGGTACGGTGGGACACCAGGCCTTGATCGTCGTCGGCACCTGAATCTGCTTCAGCTCGGCCTCCGTGAAGGTCGCCACGTTCGCGCAAGCCGCGGCGCGGAACTCGATGGGCAATGCTCGACCATAGAAGGAATCCCACTCCCCGATGAGGATCACCGCATCCCAGCCGAGCCGCACCTGGCGACGTTCTAATTCTTCGATCAGCGTGTCGAATAGCCGGTCGTCGGATCCAATCTCGTAGACGAGCCGCACATTCGCGGCCGCCAACCGATGAAAAAACTCCTGCTCGCAGGCTTCATACGTCTGGCACGCGGGGCCCTTCCCCTCTTCCCTCTTCAGTCCATAGGCCAAGAGCCCTTTCATCGCGCTGGCCCACGGCGAATAGAGCTCAATGGTCCCGTCTGTATTCGGCCAGACCCCGACCCCTTCATGGGGCTCGGCATACAAGGCTCCGACCTCATCCAGGAGATGACGCAGGGCGGAGGAACTGCGGGGCCCCACGATCTTGAACGTGACGGCCTGTTGCAATGTCGGATTCAGGCGGACCAGTTTCCGCCGGTCGTCGGTCAGGAGGCATTCGCTTTTCTGTTTCGACTCTTCGCACACCAGGGCCTGCGACAACGAGGTCAGGGTGGCCAAGAACCCTCGGCTAAGGGCGTTGTCGGAAATCCAGATCACGAGGGTGCTCTGGGCCCGATCCTGTCCTTCGCCACAGACCCGTGTCTTGCGGAGCCGATACCATTCGTACGGCAACGCATGATCGACGCCCTGAGCGTCCCCCTCGATGAACGAGAGATGTCCCTCGTCCTCCGGGACATAACAGGCCACGCCCAACGCTGTGCCGACCGCATAACGATCTCGAATGCGAGACTCCGCACTCTCCGCATAGGGATCGCCGCTCATGGTTACCAATAGGACTGTGATCTGCTCATCCTTCTTGACTCGGTCGGCAATCCCCTGCCGCAGTGGTTTCAGACGCTGAGTGAGGGACAAGTCATCTGACTGGCTGGACGCGGACTTGGGCAACCCGCTTGTTGGTGGCTGAACTTCTCGCATACCCCGCTGTACCGCTGCCACCGGATCTTCCCACAGCCGCGCACGGACCGATTGCTCACCGGTGGTTTGTTTTACTTCCAACCCGGTCCCTGCCGGCCGCGAACTGCGCAGAGGCTCTTTCACCAACAGCACGCCGGCGAGCGCAACTGCGAGGGTGACCACCCCCACCAGGGCGAGCTTCGATTCTCCACTTCCTTT
>JBDTUV010000310.1:0-3777 GCA_040007575.1 Gemmatimonadales bacterium | reverse complement strand
ACTTCAGCCGTCGAGCGCTCGCGCTGGCTGACGCAGTAGCCCGCCGAATGGCGGACGATACCCGCTGTTTCCGGCGCTGCCGGGAACGCCGGCGGGTTGCCAGGGCAAGGCCGTTTCGGGAGATGCGGCCCACGCATGGCGAGCGCAGCTGACACAATCGGTCTCCCGCTCAAGCTATGGAGTCAGACATGCTGTACCTGCTCGCCCTCCTTCAGGAGACGGCCGCCGCGTCGGCCGCCAGCGGTAAGGGGCTCGGTCTCATCGGTGCCGGTCTCGCGGCCGGTCTCGCGGTGCTCGGTGCCGGTGTCGGCATCGGCCGCATCGGCGGCTCGGCCACGGAAGGCATCGCGCGTCAACCGGAAGCCACTGCCAAGATCCAGACCGCGATGATCATCGCCGCCGCGCTGATCGAAGGCGTGGCGCTGTTCGTGGCGGTCATCGGGTTCCTGATTCAGTCGAAGATTACGTTCTAATAGAGGTCGAGGGTTTAGGGTCTAGAGTCTATCCTCGACCCTAGACCTTGGACTCTTGACCCTAGACAAGGTCTCCATGCTCTCGCTCACGCTTGCCCTCATGCAGGAAGAGCACGCCTCCGGCGGTCCGCTTTCGGTCGAGCCCGGTCTGATGATCTGGACCGTGTTCGTCTTCATCCTGTTGCTGCTGATCCTGAAGAAGTTTGCCTATCCTGCGTTGCTCGGCGCGGTCGAGGCGCGGGAGCGCGCCCTCCAGGAACAGCTCGACACGGCGGAGCGGAACCGGAAGGAATCGGAGGCCCTGCTGGCCGAGCACAAGAAGCTGGTCGCCGACGCGAGGACCCAGGCCCATGCCCTGCTGGTGGAGGCACGGACCACCTCCGAGAAGGAGCGGGCCCTGGCCATGGAGAAGACGCTTCAGGAGCAGCAGCAGCTGCTGGAGCGGGCGCGGCGGGACATCGTCGCGGAGCGCGATCGCGCCATCGCCGAGCTCCGGCGTGAGGCGGTGGAGCTTTCCCTGGCGGCTGCCTCCAAACTGATCGGCGAGCGGCTCACCTCCGAGACGGATCGCAAGCTGGTGCAGGAGTACCTCTCCCGGGTGGAGGTGAAGAATTGAGAACTGAAACCGTCGCCCGCAACTACGCCGAAGCTCTGTTCGAGCTGGCCCAGGGGACCGGCCAGCAGGACCGTTTTGCAGATTTGATCGATGCGGTGGCCGCCGCGGTCGAGACCATACCCAAGGTCAAGGCCGTACTGATGTCGCCCCGGGTACCCAAGTCCGAGAAGGCGCGCTTCCTGGGCGAGGCGCTGAAGCAGGCGCCGAGGCAGTTCGTGCTCTGGCTCCAGGCCGTGGTGAAGCGGGGCCGGCAGCAAATCCTGCGGGAGATTGCCCACGAGTATCAGGGGCTCCTCGACCAGAAGCTCAATCGCGTCCGCGCATCGGTGACGCTGGCGAGAAAGCCGGACGAGAAGCTGAAGGGGCTGATCGAGGAGAGCCTGGCCAGGCAGCTCGACAAAGAGGTGATCGCGACGTACCTGATCGAGCCGGAGATCCTGGGCGGAACGATCATCCGGGTGGGAGATCGTGTGCTCGATGGGTCGGTGCGGCGCCGGATGACGAAACTCCGGCGCCAGCTGATCCGATAGGGGTCCTGATAACGCCAACAACCGGCCGCTTCAAATGCGAGGGCCACCCAGGTGGGTGGCCCTCTTTGGTGATGGGGTTACGGACATCGAAGGGCCGCCCATGAGGGCGGCCCTCTTTGCTATCAGCGGTCCTACGGACCGCAAGCCCCAGGACGTGCAGCCCCTTGGTGACGGGCTACGGACGTAAGGGGCCGCCTATGAGGGGCGGCCTTCCTTCTTTCGGCGGAGCCACCGCGCGGTGCTGGACCCCAGCTTGGTGTGCCTTCCGGTCCGGGGGACCGGGTGACACCCGGCCCTCTTCACAATCAGCGGTCCCAAAGAGAATGCGGCGTTCGGTCACTCCAATCCGTGCGTGGGATCATACACGCCGTGCCGAACCAGCAGGGAGAGATATTCGTGTGTGAAGGGATGATCGCGGTGGTGAGCTTCCTGATTGCGGATGTAATCACGAAGATGGCTATCCTCGAATGAGGTCACGCTGAATGCACCATAGCCGTGCTGCCACCTGAAGTTACGCCGATGCGAGAAGCTGTCATGAATCCACTTCGAGGTGGTCGTCTTGAGACCGTTTACCAGATCCGAGAGGGCAAGAGTGCTCGGCGGTTCGAGATACAGATGTATGTGATCTCTTGTTCCACCAGCGCAGAGAAGCTTTCCGCCTCTCTTCTCCATGACGGACGCCGCGCACGCGAACAGCCGCGAGCGCCATTCAGGATCGAGCCATTGTTGGCGATCCTTGGTGGCCCATACCAGGTGAACCCGAAGCGAGAGATACGTATCCATTCGAAATCCTGCTGGAACGACGCCGCTGTGATCGACTCTGGAGGGTAGCACGGCCGTGCGCGTATCGGAGAACCGCTTACGCGCGCCGTGGTGCCAAAATTCTCGGGCAACACCTATGTTTCTCGCCGACGAGTCGTGGCCCTGCTGAATCCTGAACCTCGAGACATCCGTGATCGTCTTGGCGCTCCTCCTCCTTCAGCAGTCTCCGACTGCACCCGCCCCAGGCGCCTATTGGCAGCAGGACGTCGGGTATGAAATCGAGGCCCGGCTGGATGAGCCGAGCGGGGTGTTGAGCGGCACGGAACGGATCCGCTACTCCAACCACTCGCCCGACACTCTCACCACCTTCTCCCTGCATCTGTATCTCAACGCCTTTCGGCCTGGCTCCCGCTGGTCCGACGCCGACTCGTCCGAGGGCCGGCGACGTTTCAACGACCTGCGCGACCCCGCTTTCGCCTTCAATCACGTAAGGAACGTGCGGATCATGGGCGCACCGGTGCGGTCGGCGTATCCCTTCGCACCGGACAGCACTGTGATTCGCTTCGATCTCCCTCGTCCATTGGCGCCGGGGGAATCCATGTCCGTGGATATGGACTGGGACGCCCGGCCCTCCACGGTGCCGCGCCGCCAGGGACGCCGGGGCCGCCGCTTCGACTTCGCCCAGTGGTACCCCAAGGTGGTGGTCTACGACCGCTACGGCTGGGCCGAGCATCCGCTCTATCCGGCCGGCGAGTTCTACGGCGAGTTCGGGTCGTTCCTGGTGGATCTCGATGTCGCCGAGGACCAGGTGGTCGGCGCCACGGGGGTACCGGTCTGCGGTGATCCGGGATGGGAGCGGGCGAACCGCGCTCCGTCCCGTCCCGTCGAATATCAGCGGGATTACTATGGCGCCCGCACTCCGTCGGCTGCCGCCTGCAACGGGGCCGCGCCGGGGCGAAAGAGGATCCGGTGGTACGCCGAGGATGTCCACCATTTCGCGCTCTCGTTGAATCCCGCTTACCGCTACGAGGGTGGCGCCTACCAGGACGTAGCCGTCCACGTGCTCTATCAGCCGGGCGACGAGGCCGGCTGGGGGAACGGCACGGCCGTCGAGCGGACCGTGACGGCGCTGGCCTGGCTGGACCGGCTCTTCGGCAAGTTCGCCTGGCCCCAGCTGACCAACGTGCACCGGATCGAGGGCGGCGGCACCGAGTTTCCCATGATGGTCCACGACGGCTCGGCCGACCTCGGCCTCATCCTGCACGAGGTGGGGCACAACTATCTGATGGGACTCCTCGCCAGCAACGAATGGAAGGAAGGGTTCCTCGACGAGGGATTCACCAGCTTCCAGACCACCTGGTACGACGAGACGCAGGGCGTCCGCGGAGGATACGAA
>JBDTUV010000309.1:0-3781 GCA_040007575.1 Gemmatimonadales bacterium | reverse complement strand
CATCACCGGCTTGCCGCCCGCCTTCTCGATCGCCTCCGGAAGCGCCTGCGAGCATTTCACGTCGAAGATTATCGGCTGGCCTTTGCCCATCCTCTCGATGACGTCGCGCGCATAGATAATGAGAAGGTGATCGCCCCAGATGATCTCCCCCGTGTTGTCGATGACGCCGATCCGGTCGGCGTCTCCATCGAATGCGATGCCGAGCTCGGCACCGGTCCGGCGCACCGCCGCCTGAAGATCCCGCAGATTCTCCGGAACGGTGGGATCGGGATGGTGGTTCGGGAAGCTTCCATCCGAGTCGCAGAACAGCGGCGTTACCTCAGCACCCAGGCCGCGAAGCGTAGATACGGATATCAGGCTGCCGACCCCGTTGCCGCAGTCCACCACGACTCGGACAGGCCGTTCCAGGTTGTGCCGGCTGATGATGCCGTCACGATAGCGCTGGAGCACGGACCCGTCTGAGGTCTCTTTCCCGGCACCGGAGCGCCAGCGCTCGGCCATGATGATCTCCCAGAGGCCGAGAATGTCGTCTCCGTGAAATGCCTCGCCGGCCAGCACCATCTTGAAGCCGTTGAATTCGGGCGGATTGTGCGAGCCGGTCACCTGCAGGCCGGCATCGGTGCCTAGCGCCGAGACCGCGAAATAGAGAGCTGGAGTGGGCGCGGTCCCGATATCTATCGCGGTGCCTCCCGCCTCGGTGATGCCCCGCCGGACTCCGCGCGACAGCGAATCTCCCGAGGGCCGGTTGTCACGTCCTACCGCGATGACCGGCGCCTTGCCGAGGCGTTCGTGCGCCACGCTGGCGAAAGCCCGGCCGAGAGCGCGGGCGAACTCCGGCGTCAGCTCACGATCGACCAGACCGCGGACGTCGTACTGCCGGAACACAGATTTGGGGACGTTCATGGTTTGTAAGTCGGCCGCACTCGACTAGTAGCTCCCGACTCCCGACTCCCGACTCTCGACGCCTGGGTGAGAGTAGACGCGCTACGTCCAGCAAGGTCCAGCGCACCGGCGGGCCAGAAGCCGAACAACAACACCGCGATCACCGAGACCGCGATGGCCCCCGCGGCGGCCGGCCAGAGCCGGGCCTCCGCGTGGGACTCCTCAGTAGGCGCAGGCTTCATGTACATCGCCATGATGACCGGCAGGTAGTATCCCGCCGAGATGACGCTAGTGAGCACCAGCACGACGGCGAGCGTCGTCTGTCCTTCTGCGATGACGGCCGACAGGATGTACCACTTGCCGATGAAGCCGAATGTTCCGGGAAAACCGAGCAGTGAAAGCATGCATACGGCGAGGCCCAGCCCCATCCAGGGGCGCCTGGCCGCCAGCCCTGCAATGTCGTCGTAGGTGACATCCCGCTCGCCCCCACGGCCCAGCGCAGCGATGAATCCGAAGCTGGCAAGCGTCGTGAAGATGTACGCCGCCAGGTACAACAGCACGGCGCCGGCCCCCATCCGGCTTCCGGGCCACACCGCCACGAGGAGGTAGCCCGCATGGGCAATCGAGCTGTACGCCAGCATGCGCTTGAGGGTCGGCTGCGCCAGTGCCACCAGATTACCCACCACCATCGAAGCGACCGCGAGCCAGAAGATCACCGGCCGCCACACCGCCTCAGCCGACGAGAACGACTCGACCAAGACCCGGACCAGAGCGACGAACGCGGCCGCCTTCACCCCGGTGGCCATGAAGCCTGTGACCGGGGTCGGCGCGCCGTCGTACACATCGGGGGCCCACATGTGGAATGGGACCGCCGCCACCTTGAATCCGAACCCGATCAGAAGCAGCCCGAGTCCGAGGGCCGCCATCAGCGAGAGCTCTCCGCCGGCCAGCTGGGCACCGATCAGCGAGAGGTTGGTGGTGCCGGTGGCCCCGTAAATCAGCGCGATGCCGTAGAGCAGGAACCCCGAGGCAAACGCGCCAATCAGGAAATACTTTAGTGCCGCCTCGGCCGACGACAGGTTGCCGCGATTATACCCGGCCAGTACGTAGACCGCTACCGACATGACCTCGAGGCCGAGGAACAGCACGATGAGGTCCTCGGCGCCGCTCAGAAACATCATCCCCGACGTGGCCAGCAGGACCAGTGGGTAGTACTCCGGGGCCAGTAACCGCTCTCGCTCCAGATAGCCGAGGGAAAGCAGGATGGTAGCCGCGGCGGACACGAGAACGAGCGCCAGCCCCGCGTAACGGAATGGATCCAGCGCGATCATCTGGGCCAGGCCCAGCGGGCCGACATCGTTGATCCAGAGCCATCCAAGGCCTGCACCGCTGAGCACCACTCCGGCGAAGCTGAGCCACCCGGCCAGACGGCTGTCTTCCGGCGTTCCGTGCCGCCAGCTCGCTACCAGCAAGACAACAAGTGACCAGCCGGTCAGCAGAATCTCCGGAAGTAGTCCGAGCGCTATTCCCTCCGGCGTGGCCGTGTCGAGCTGGTTCATGGCCTGTTGCCCCCTGGCGCCGGTCTGGCGCCCAGGCGGGCAGTGGAGGCTGCATGCGGGTGAACCGCGTCGACGTAGCGTTGCGTGGCCGGCTCCATGCGGCGGAGCACCGGCCCAGGAAAGAGCCCGAGCCACACGATGCCGATGACAAGCGGCAGCAACACAGCCAGCTCCCGACGGGTGAGGTCCTTCAGCCCTTCGTTCTCGGGGTTGTCGAGCCGATTGAAGATCATGCGCTGAAGGGCCCAGAGCATGTAGGCCGCCGCGAAGATCACCCCGGTTGTCGCAATGCCGGTCGCCCAGGGGTACGGACCAAAGCTCCCCAGCAGCACCAGGAACTCGCCCACGAAGCCGTTCAGTCCGGGCAGGCCGATGGAGGAAAGGGCCACCACCGTCAACACGAGACTGAAAACGGGCACCACCCGGGCGATCCCGCCGTACGCATCGATCATGCGGGTGTGCCGCCGCTCGTAGATCATGCCGATGAGGAGGAAGAGAGCACCAGTCGAAATCCCGTGGCTGATCATCACCATGAGCGCGCCCTGCACGCTGATCACGGTGGCTCCCCAGATGCCCAGCATGACGAAGCCCAGGTGGCTCACCGAGGAGTAGGCCACCAGCTTCTTGATGTCGGGCTGAACCATGGCGACCAGGGCCCCGTAGATGATGCCGATCACCGCGAGCACGACCATCAGCCGGGTCACCGCCGGCGAGAAGGCGACCTCGGGGAAGAACGGCACCGCGAACCGAAGAAAGCCGTAGGTGCCGATCTTGAGCATGACGGCCGCCAGGAGCACGCTCCCCGCCGTGGGGGCTTCGACGTGGGCATCGGGGAGCCAGGTGTGCAGCGGGAAGATGGGGACCTTGATGGCGAAGGCGAGCGCAAAGGCGGCAAAGAGCCAGGGCGCTGCCGGCCCCAGCGTGCCTGCGTTCTCCAGCAGATGTTCGTAGGCGAACGAGAGGGTGCCGGTCGTCGCCGCCACCTTCCAGGCCATGACCACGATGGCCACCAGCATGAGGAGCGACCCGGCCATGGTGTAGATGAAGAACTTGATGGCCGCGTAGAGCCGGTTGGCACCGCCCCAGATCCCGATGATGAAATACATCGGGATCAGCATCACCTCGAAGAAGACGTAGAAGACGAACAGGTCCAGCGCGAGAAAAACCCCGATAAGCCCGGTAAGAAGCGTGAGCATCAGAGCGTAGAACGCGCGCTGTTTCCGCTCGATCTGGCGCCAGCTAGCCAGCACACTGAGCGGCATGATCGCCGTGGTCAAGAGGACCATGAAGAGCGAGATGCCGTCGATGCCTACCCGGTAGCTGATGCCCCAGCTGGGGAT
>JBDTUV010000308.1:0-3787 GCA_040007575.1 Gemmatimonadales bacterium | reverse complement strand
TCGGGCCGCTCCAGGCCGACAGGCTGGCACAATTCTGAGAATCGCCAAGAAGGTGCTGATCGGGTCCATTTTCAGCGGCCTCGGAAATCAGTATGCCGGCACGCTCATAACCGGCCTGGGACAGCTCGTTGTCACCGCGTCGCTGGCACGGTTGCTGATCCCCGAAGACTACGGTCTGGCCGGCCTGGCGACGGTGTATATCGGCCTGGCGGCCATTCTCTCGCAATTCGGCATCAGTGCGGCGCTCATCCAGCGGCCGGAGCTTACGCCGCGCTTCGTACGCGCAGGCTTCACTGCCACGGTTCTTATAGGCGTGCTCACCACCGGACTGGTCTGGCTGACCGCCCCTCTCGCGGCGGCGGCGCTCGGCAATGCCGCGCTTACCCCCGTGATTCGGGGTCTGAGTTTCACCTTCGTGCTGACTAATCCAGGTGTCGTAGCCGAGGCGCTCTTGCAACGCCACCTGGCGTGGCGCCCGCTCATGTGGGCCGAGGTGACGGCGTTTGGCATCGGGTACGCGCTGCCTGCCTTGGCGCTGGCGGCTGCAGGCTACGGGGTGTGGGCGCTGGTGGCAAGCGCGCTGGGCCTCAATCTCGTTCGCTCCGCTACGCTGCTGAAACTTCAGCCCCATCCCAAGTGGCCGCGCATAGGACCAGAGAGTCGAGAGCTCCTCCGTTACGGCTCCGGATTCACGCTTGCCCGATCGTTCAACTACGGCGCCCTACAGGGGGACAATCTGGTGGTTGGCCGGGTGCTGGGGATCGTGGCTCTGGGATACTACAACCGCGCCTTCAAGCTCATGCTGATCTTGGTCACCTATTTCGCGACTGTCGCGACCCGCGTGCTCTTTCCGGTCATGTCCCGGTTGCAAGGCGACCGGGAGCGACTGCGGTCGACCTACCTGACCGGTGCAGCCGTCCTCGGATTGGTCAGCGCCCCGCTCGGCGCGCTCATGGTGGTGCTGGCGCCCGAGCTCGTTGGCCTGGTTCTCGGCCCGAGGTGGGCTCCCAGCATCGTGCCTTTTCAGATCCTCACGGCCGGTATCATGCTGCGCAACGTCTATTTGATGGCCTACTGCCTCGATGGGGCGATGGGGGCAATGCGCAGTCGTACCCTGCGGGACGGGATTTACGCGCTCGCGGTTCTCGTGGGTAGCCTTATTGGAACCCGCTTCGGATTGGCCGGCGTTGCGACCGGCGTGCTGTTGGCCATCGCTGTGAATTACGTGGTGGGCGCCGCCATGAGCCTCCGGATAATCGGAGCAACCTGGCGAGACTATGCCAGGTCCCAGCTCCCGGCGTTTGGTCTCGGGCTCGTTACAGCTGTAGTGGCCCATGTCGTACGATTTGGGCTTCTTGCGGCTGGAGCGGGACAGGCCCTGGTCCTGGTGGTCACCGGGTGCGTCAGCCTGGGAGTGCTGGGGGCCCTCTACCTCGTCCGGCCTTCGATCATCGGTGAGTACGGCCGCAGCGTAGTGCGACACGTGGGAGCGGCCATCTCGTCCCGGTTCTCTCCCCGCGAGGCCGCATGATGCCCGCGGCAAACCCCAGCGCAGCTCACAGATATCCCTTCTCCCGATACCAGATGGCGGTACGCCGGAGTCCTTCGTCCAGTTGAACCTGAGGCACGTATCCCAGCTCGCGCTTGGCTCGGGTGATGTCGAAGGCGCGGTTTTGACGGTACCAGTCAACCCGTCGTGGAAAGATCGGCGGAGCGAGCCCGAATGGCTTACAGGCTTTCTCGACGAGGTGACCCAGAGCCACCACTGGGAGAACCGGGTAATGAGGGATGCGAATTTGCACGTCGAGCGCGCGTGCCACTGCCCTGACGATTTCCTCGATTGGGTAATAGCTCTCGTCAGCGATCAGGTAGGTCCGGCCGTTGCCCGCGCCAGCCGGCATACACAGCAGAAACGCGTCGACCAGGTTGTCGATATAGAGGGGATGATAGAGCGTGCGCCCCCTGCCAAACATCGGAAACGTCCCCCGTGAGACCCGTTTGAAGATCATGAAGAAGCGTTCGGGATCTCCTGGCCCATAAATGGCTGCGGGGCGCAGTATCACGGTTTCCAGCCCCTGCCCCGCCTGCTGGATTACAATGGGCTCCGCCTCATACTTGGTGCGCTGGTAGTAGTCCGCCGGCTGGATCGGCGCGTCTTCATTGGCAGGAGGGCGATCCACATTGCCGTGGACGCCACAGGTGCTGCAGTAGATGAACTTGCGTATGCCATGACGACGGGCGGCTTCGAGAACCACCCGGGTGCCCCCTACGTTGACTTTGTCATAGAAGGAGTTGGGCTTGTTCAGCTCGCGGAAGGCGGCAGCGAGGTGGAACACCAGCTCCACACCTTGCATACTCCGCTCCACCGCCTGCTGGTCCGTCACCGACCCGATGACGATCCTGGCACCGTGGCCACGCAGGACTTCACACTCGAGTCCTTCTTTGTAATCGAGCGCGGTGACGGTATGACCCTGCTCGATGAGCCGCTTAACGAGGGCTGTGCCGGTGAAGCCCGTGCCGCCGGTGACCAGCACCCGCATTTCCGCGCTCCTTTGACGAGAATGGCCGCCCAAACTCGATAGAGATAAGAACTGGACGGATTGTAAGTTGCCCTGACCCTCCCTGCCAGTCTCCAGTCCTGTTGAGCGGATGGACAGGGGGTACCCTGCGACCTAGCTTCTGGGATGAGCCTCATACCCGATCCTAGAGCAAGTCATCGCAATGGCTTGGCTGAGGACGCGGACATCAGCACCTCCTCTGATGACTATGCCCGCCGCTTCAGCGGCGAGGTGGGCCGTTGGTTCCTGGATACGCAGACCCGGCTTACTCTGAACCTGCTCGGAGAGTTGCCGGCAGGGGCTTCGATCCTGGACGTCGGGGGGGGACACGCCCAGACAGCCCCTCCACTGATCGAAGCGGGCTATGCGGTCACAGTGGTAGGCAGCGATCCAACCTGCGCCGCTCGGCTGGAGCCTTGGACTGCCAGGGGCCGGTGCCGGTTCGAGGTCGCGGACCTGCGAGCTTTGCCCTACCCGGATCAGTCGTTCGATGCAGTCGTGTGCTTTCGCCTGCTGCCGCACAGCGTGTCGTGGAAGGGGCTGATTGGAGAACTGTGCCGGGTAGCGCGCCGGTCGGTCGTGCTCGACTACCCTTCTGTCCGAAGTGCAAACATCCTGTCGGCCCGCCTGTTCGACCTGAAAAGAGGCATCGAGCTGAACACCCGGGAATTCATGCTTTTCACTCCATCCCAGATCAACACGGCTTTCGCGGACTGCGGATTCATCGTCCGGAAGGAGCGGCCGCAGTTCCTGCTCCCCATGGTCTTACACCGATGGGCCAGCCAAGCCGCCCTGAGCAAGGTGGCCGAAATGCCGGGCAGGCTGCTGGGTCTGACTCGCTGGCTCGGGTCTCCCATCATCGTCCGGGCAGACCGGCGCGCACTGAGCACCTGACCTCGGGCATGCGACTCTCCTTCCATCAGAGAATCCTGCTCATCCTGATTTGTCTCGGTGCGGTTCCCACCTCCCTGGCGATCCTCGGGTGGGGACTGACCATCCGGTCTTCCAGCAGGGCCCCCGGAGCACGCGACGCCATCGAAGGGGTGGCCGAGTCCGGGCGGTTGCTGTTGCACACGGTCGATTCCACCCGTCTCCGGCCGGCGGAGCGTCAGGCCCTTGCTGACCACGCCACCAGACTCAATACCGCGATCGGCCAACTGCAGCGAGCCGAGACCTTCAGCCGCTACTACTACGCCGGGCTGGGACTCGTCATCCTGCTGGTGGGCGCG